>JACOYR010000006.1 GCA_016181765.1 Parcubacteria group bacterium
TACTCGGCGAGAACCTCGCCTGACATGTGGTTAAAGATGGAGTCCAGGTCAGCAAACGGCGCGGTCCAGTTATCAATCCTCTTGGGAGGGAAGCCGAGTTTGGCGTACACAATGTCAAACGAATCGCCGCGTTCTTCGGAGAGCGCGGCATAGCCGATGAGCTCCCCGGCCATAACCTTGTCCCCCACGCGCAAATCATCGCGGACAGCTATGTGCTGGACGCTGAAGTTCCACATGCCGACCGGCGGCAGCAAGGCGAACATCCTCTTCGGGGCAATCCAAATTTCCCCCTCCAACTTGAGTTCCGGCTCGGAGCGTTTGATGGACACGTACCCGTCGTACGGGGAGTAAATCGCGACTTCGTTGCTCCGGTTATACTCGGGCTTGACCCAGAAGTAGTGTTTCATATTCCTGCGCGCCTCGCGGCCGTCCTGCGGAACCGTCACGTGGCCCGCGCAGCTGCGGTACCGCGAGATCTTCTCTATCTTGTCCAGCTCCGTAACATTGGCAATGATGGTAGGTGCAGGCACGGCCCGTGCGCGTGCCAAAGAAACAAGCACAGCCGCAACCAAGAGCAGCACCAACCCTCCGATTGCGATGAGAACTTTTTTCAGCATAGCACCAGTATACCACACAATCAGCTCTTAATCAGCGCAAGCTTTGCTTTCCGGGACAGCGCCTTAACCCTGGCCTCCTCCTTTTGCGCGTTGGAGCGGCTCTTGAACCTGCGGGAGTATGCAAGCTTCACGGGCCTGCGCGAGCGCGTGTACTTTGCACCGAGCTTTCCCGCGTTGTGCTCTTTGACGCGCTTTTCCAAATCAACGGCAATGCCTGTGTACAAAGTCCTGTCCGCGCAGGTGAGAATGTAGAGGTGGTACATACAACATCATTCTCTAAATGAATTGATTGTGAGTATGATTACAAAAGTTTTGATTGAGATGATAATTCTCCGTTTCTATATTTTCCGGTATTTCCATTATTATTTTTTCTATCCGCAAATGTTTTTTCTACGATATGTTTAGATATTTCTTCATCTACTATATTTTTGTAATGTAAATAATTTTTTAATCTATTTTCCGCATCTTTTACATATTCTTCTGAGATATCTATGCCTACATAATTTGAACCTAATAATTTTGCTGCCAAACACGTTGTTCCGCTCCCAACATAAGGATCCAAAACCATTCCTTTTTTACCATCTAAAATAGAATAAATTATTCTTGCCGGTAAAAGCAGCGGGAACGGCGCAGGGTGTCCATTTTTTCTTTCCGGCGGAAATCGCCAGATTGAGGTTAATAATGCGTGCCTTGATTTCAACTCCTTGCCAATTTTATTTCCGTCAATCGGTTTATAAAGCCAATATATTCTTTCGTCGATTTGCCAAAATCGCCAGCCTCTGATATTCGCCGCTATCATTCTATCCCAAATTATCTCCTGTCTGATTGTCCAGTTTGTCTTTTGAATCCATTCAATAGGGTGCATCATCTTGCCTTGCATCCATCTTGTTTTATGATTATAGAAAAATGAGCCTCCCGGTTTTGTGACCCTAAAAATTTCATTCAACACTTTGATTTGTTGATCTTGATAAACTTCTTCAGGGACGTTATCACTTGCCACACTATATTTTACATTTTTTACCAGCCAACCTTTGTGCTTTTCGCCTTTATTATATGGTGGCGAGGTAACGCCTAAATCAATAAAATTGTCATCAATTTTTTTTAAAATATCAAGAGCATCACCCTGAATAATTTTATCTTTTGGCTTCATGTTTTGCCTTCTCCAATAGAAATTCGTAGTATTTTTGTGTGAGTTGTTTCTTGTGCTTCTCTAATTTATCTTTCTCAAGATAAATTATTTTCAATTCTTTACAATTTTTATAGTGCTCAAAGGTAAAATTTGCGCTACGTAAAAATTCCCCAGACTTGTCACCATTTGGAAATCTCTTTTTAAGCTGAATTTTTAATCTTTCAACAAAAGACAAATAATTAAAAGGAAATTCTAAAACATAAATCAACTCCCCATCTACAAAACCACTAATAAGCATACTAGGATTTTCTTTTTTGTCTTTTGCCAGCCTTTTATGTGTGTAATCCGTAAAATTACCGCCACCAGTTAAACGACGCGGACTCTTTCTTTTCTTATTATCTTCAGTATTAAGATTTTGCGGCTTGGCCTCGCAGGCTACGGTTTTACCACCAATTTGGGTTGACTGCTTAAAGCCATTGTATCCAATTTTAGTATTTGTGGGTGTATAACCCGCCAAGGATACCGTAATGTATTCTCGAAGAAGCGAGGAATTTTTGTCGTTAATATAAATTGTGATTAAGCCATTAAAAAGAGCAATAAGTTGATCTTTAGACTTATCCAAAAGTAGTAAGGTTAACTCTTTGTGGGGTTTAGTGGCGTATGCTTTTATTACCTCGTAAAGCTCATTGTTCATATCATACAAATTAAACTTTATCATTATATCTTAGCAAATTTTCCTATGAGTGAAAAGGAACTAGAAGACCTTAATTTCCCCTTTAGTGGATTTCTCTTAGGTACTTGTTAGGCATGGGTTAGGCGAGGCTAAACGGTCCGAGGGGTGGAGGGTTTAGAAGCCAGTAAAACCACCAAAAGCAAAATAGCCTAAAATGAAATAGAGGAGAATTAATGTGGGAGGAATAATGAATGCTATCGAGGCTTTTCGGGCGTTGCCTTTTAGTTGTATTAAAGACCTAACATTCATATAAACCAGGTATATGGCCCCTAAAAGCATAAAATAAATCAATGAGTTTGCATACTTATCCGGCATGCCTGGCCGATAAAAAATTTCATAGAGAAACCAAGGTGATACAAGGAATATTATTATCAAAACTATATTTCTATAGACTAACTTTTTCATAGGGCATGAATTTAAAAACCAATATTCCCCAAAGAGGTCAAAACAAGGAGCACAAATAAAGAAATAATACTCAAAACTAAACCTAAAATACTCAATAGAATTATTCCAGATCTCTTTAGATGTGACGATTGGCGAATTTGTTTAATCATTAAAAAAGAAAAACCAATCATACCAACGGCTTGTAAAGCTACTATTATTGCCATTAGATATTCAGGGAAATCAAAAAAAGATGTAGCTCTAAAAACGTACTTGTAAGTAAAAAAATTCAAAAATATCGTAGCTACTGGAGACCAAATCAATTCTGGAACGATAAAAAAAGATAAAAAAATTAACGCCTTATTCTGCTTATTCATATAGTTCAATTAATCTTAATAAACAATACTTCTTAAAATATTCCAATCCAATGTAGAACTTGGTAACCGACCGTAAGCTTCAATAAAATTGACTATCCCCTGCTGTTCTAGCTCTAAACTTCTAATCACTGGCCGCAAACCATACGCAATCATCATAACAGATTGCACATCATCAGCACCCGCATCTTTTGCCCTCTGCTCGGCTTGTACACTGCGCTGGCTTGGCGGCTGGTTTGTTGAAATTTTCACCACATCATTCCAATCAGTGGCGCTTTGCGGCAATCGGCCGAACGCTTCTCGGAATGAGTATAACACTCCGGCTCGTTCGCCTACTCCGAGAATCTGCGTGCTCTTGGTGCCATAGGCGATGAAGTTCGTCATTGCCGGAGTAAGCCCAAGCTTGGCTCCATACTTCGCGCTAACACTTTGCTCCAGAAAAAGGTCGCGCGCTCTGCCGAGGTAATCAAGCAAGGTTGTTATATCCGCGCTTACGAGCGCGTCCAGTATCTCTCTTTCGGTGTATCGCTCATTCCGTGGGCGCTCTGTTCCTTCTCCCAGGACTTCCGGCTCTGGAATAGATTCTGAATCAAGTTGATGATCTATTCCAGTACTGTCGCTGTTGCGAATGCTCGGTGCAGGAAGAAGAATCACTGCAGGAGAATACACGGTTATAGTTTTAGTTTGGTAATCCTCCAAGTTCCCTGCCCTGTCTTTTGACTGATAGCGTACAATAGTTTCGCCTATTGAAGTAAGTATAACCTGGTTTTGGTAAGTATACCACGTTCCGCCACCGTCTAAACTGTACTCTGTCTTTAAAATCCCTGAATTGTCATCGCTCGCAGAAAGTTCAAACGCAGCCGAAGATGCCCCGCCCGAAACACTGATGCTCGTGCTTGGCTTGGTCGTGTCCGCTGACTGTTCGCTATCCAAAACCGCGCTAATGCTGGCTGTTGTAAAATTACCAGACCCACTCTGGTCTATGCTTAACACGGTTGCAGACGCGGAAGCCGCCAGAGTGAGCGTTGCCTCGGTTGCGGTTGAAACCGGCAAGTCATTGTAGTACGCGGTTTCCGTAACTTCGTTGTCCTCCACTTTTGAAACACGCAAACTGAATGTCCCCTCTCCGGTGCCGTCCAACTCAATTTGGTACGAAACGACACCTGATTCCGGCAAGAATACAAACTTGTTTTCCCCGATCTCCTCATACGCTACCCCGGATATGCTGTACTCAATATCCCCGTTCTCTCCTCTGCCAACATGGTTGCCGTCTGAATCGTAGATGTGCAGATTCACCGGACTGTGCACAGAAACCAGTTTGCCCGCAATGACGCACTGGGATGAATCCTGTGTCGCATTATCCGACAAAATAATATCAGCACCTATAATAATTTGCGCGATCAACTCACGGATGCCGTCAGCGCTGGGCATTGTAGTATGATCAATACCGTTAAAATAATAGGTCTTGTTGTTATCTGTGCTTATGGCTTTGGAGCTGCCAATAGGCACTGTGCCATCGCCAGCTAACATGAGAGCTGAATATTCATCACCAAAATCCGTTCTCTTGATGATGGAACTGATGGTTGGTGTGGTGCAACCATTGATATTGTATGCATCAAAACCAATAATATCAAAATCATCCATTGCCGTGGAATGAAAATCTTCCGCATCCGCAATCAACGCAGAATTCAGCCCTGAATCAACAAGATATTGGTTCATAGCAGAATAACCATATCCAAGACCGCCTAACTCACTATAATACGGTCCGACTTGGGTGAAGTATTCCGGGCTCGGCAATAACTGATAAATAGCAGGCATATTTTGAGCAATATATTGCACCCTCTCGGCGCTCAAAAAGGAAAAAACAATCTCTACACCCAAATTATCCCCAAACAACAAAGTCTTGGCTGCTTTTGGAGCGCCCAAATGAGGAGTACCGATGAAAACCAGCTTGTTTATTGAATCTGAACCATTGTCCAACATATATTGTTTAGTCAAAAGTCCGCCCATGCTGTGCGCTATAATATTAACGGTACTGTTATTTGTCTGGATCAAGACCTCATCAATTTTATCTTTGAGCTCATCACTGGTTGTTTGTATATCAAGCCGCCAGTCATATGGAAATACAAACAAATCAACAGCTTCGTCGTATCCCAAATCTATAAAGTCATTGACCAAGCCTTCAAATATATCTTTTGTAACAATCGGTTTTCTTACAATATCACCAGTTGTTATCTGGTTATTTGTAGCCAATCCATTAACATCCATAGCTAAAACATCCATAAAATCATCGCCTATATCACTAAACATCTTTCCAATATCAGGCCAAATCAAATCATCCCCTCTCCACAACTCCGTCCCCATAATCCCCGGCACCAGGATGACCGGCACATTGCGCACCTCAAAGGAAAGCTCCCCGCTTGAGGGCAGGCGGGCAACAGCAACCCCGTCCGAAGCCTCAAAGTGGTATGAGTACACGCCCTTGCCGAAACCGCCGAGAGCCCCATCAAACTCAAACACCCCGCCAGTACTCGTTGCTATGGCAAACGCATCATCCCCCACCACGAGCCGCACGTACGCGGGAAGATCGCCTTCGGGATCAGTGAACTTTACTTTAAATGCGGGCGCGCCCTGCCCGACAAAACTTATATCCGGCGCAACGCCGTCAACAGTGTAGCCGCTTGAACCCGTATACAACAACACCGGAGCTGTATTTATCGGCGTCTGCACAGTCCACGGATAAAACAGCACGTTTCCTTCAATCACATCACCCTGGCCAGACGGATTGTTTGCCGCGTGGTACGGCCCGGAATCATCGCCCCACCAGTTGTTGAGCATGCTAATCGGTTCAACGCCGGAATAGAACACCGCGCTCTGGGAGTTATCGTAAAAACCGGAGTTGGAGACGGACACGTGCGCCGGCGCCACCGCGCCGCCAACGGCCAGCATGCCGACTTTGTTGCCGTAAAACAGCGTGTCAGTAACCGTCACGAACGCATCACTCTGCAACCGGAGACCGGTTTCAGCGTTATAGCGGATCTCTGAATTGGTGATTGAAATGATGCTCCCGGTGGTGGTGTTTTTAATGCCCTCCCACACGCTGTGCTCAACCACCGCGTGGTCCAGTGTAACCTCGCCGCCAGCCGCAAGCAGAATGGGCCACTGGTACTTTCCTCCGTAGCGCAGGATTGAGCGCTCTGCCTCAAAAACGCCGTTCACCTGAATCCGGAACCAGTCTCCCGGGGAAGGAATCGTATCATCTGCATCGCCGTTCGTGTCTCCCGCATAGTTGTCGTCTTTGTCCGAGGTGATAACCGCCGGATTATCCGCGGTACCGGACATGCGGAACGTTCCGTCAACAATCATCTGCACCGGCGAGCCGAGCGATGTGCTCATCTTGAGCACTGCTCCGGGTTCCATGGTAACGGTTGTATTTGAACCTACGCGCAGGGTGGTTGCGTTTGTCAGGTACGGACTGCCTGCGGCGGTCATCACATACCCGTTCGGAATCAGGTTATTCGGAAGCGGGAGCGTGGTAGCCGCGCGAGCCGGAACTCCAAAAAGCAGGACAGCAACAAAAAACCCGACCATAAAAATAGCGTCGCGGAACATCAGTCCGATAGTACTGCGATTGCCTCCTCCCATATACACCTACGGTACGCCTTTTCTCGCGGAAAATCAACGTTCGCCTTGATGCGAACGTTAACCGCGCGCCCTTGATTGACACAATCCCAAATCCGCAGTATCATAACCCCTTACCGAAACCAAACCAACATGCCGCTTGAAGCCATCCAGCAGATCGCACGCAGTCTGCGCACCAAAAAGCACCTCTTGATTACCACCAGAGCCAACCCATCCGGGGACTGCCTCGCGAGCGCTCTGGCTTTTTGTTTGCTTGCGCGGCGCCTCGGCAAAAAGGCGGCCATTGCCATTGATACGACCCGCTTCCAGCTGCCGCAGCGGTTCGGCTTTCTGCCGGAGTACGAATCCATCAGGCATGAGCTCGGCCGCGAGTCCGACATCACTCTGGAGTTTGATCTGAATCATGACATAATCCGCGGTTTGACGTACGATGCGCACGCAGGAAAGCTCCTGCTCCGCATCTTTCCCAAAGAGCCGGGACTTGTGATCGGGCCGGTAAAGCAGCGCCAGGCAAACTACCCCTACGACGCAATCGTGGTGCTGGATTCCTGCGACCTTGAGTCCCTCGGAAAAGTGTATGATGAGCACACGGAGTTCTTCTACCACACGGACATCATCAACATAGACCATCAGCCCGAGAACGAGCACTTCGGCCAGATCAATCTGGTGGAGATGAACGCGGTTGCAACGTCCGAAATTCTGTTCACGCTCGCCCAGCACCTGGGGCCCGAGTTCGTGGACGGGCCGCTCGCCACCTGCTTGCTTGCCGGCATCATCCACGAGAGCCGCAGCTTCCAGGCCCCGAACATCACCCCCCGCACGTTGGCCGTGGCAAGCGAACTGGTGAGCTTAGGCGCGGACCGCGCCGAGATCATGCGCAGGCTCCACTACAACAAGCCGGTCGCAACCTTGCAGTTGTGGGGCAGGATGCTTGAGAGCCTTGAGCTGGATGCGGACGCGCGCCTCACCTGGGTCGCGGTGTCCGCCGAAGACTTTGAGCGCACGAAAACGAGCGAGCAGGACCTGCTTGATGTGCTGGATGAGGTGCTCCAGCATGCGCCCCTATCGCGCGCCATTGCCATTGTGTATCCGGCTGAAGGAGACTTCCGCGCCGTGGTGCACACGCACGAGCCTTCGCTGGATCTGCGCCGCGCACTGGCCCGCCTCGGCGCGTTCGGCTCGCGCAATCTGGTGTCGTGCGAAATTGAAGCGCGCACCAGCGATGAGGCAATCGCGTACATCAGGGAGCTTCTCGCGGATTGATTTTTGGTGCTCATTGAGCTATATTGAGTTATGCGCGAGCGAATCGCAAGATTCGCGAGCGAGAGGAAGGGGCGGACGGAGGGTGAAGCGGGCGAGCGTGCTCGCACGCGCAACCCGCAGTCCGACCCTGACGAAGGCCCGTAGCTCAGGGGTTAGAGCGCCACTCTTATAAGGTGGATGTCGGTGGTTCAAATCCACCCGGGCCTACCATCCCGCCCGCACGGCGGGTTTTGTATTATTTTGTGATATAATGAATGTGAACCGTATGAGTCCGCAATTCCCGAAACTCACGGCGTTTCCGGCGCTTGCCTCCTTGGTGGAGGAATTCCCCAAAACAGAGGTGTTTTTGGTGGGGGGCGCGGTGCGGGACATACTGCTCGGGAAAAAAATCACGGACATAGATCTCCTGGTCCGCAACATCACCGCTTCGGAGCTCGGTGATTTTTTGGCGCGGCACGGCCGCGTGGTGTTCGCGGGCAAGCAGTTTGGGGTCTGGAAGTTCAACGAAATCGGCCGTCCCCGCAACGAGGTGTACGACATCGCCCTGCCGCGCACCGAGTTCTCCTTGCACAAGCAGGGGCTCTACCGCGACTTCAAAGTCAAGACCAACCCACGCCTGCCGGTAGAGGAGGACCTCTGCCGCCGCGACTTTACGGTGAACGCCATGGCCTATAATCTGATTGATGAAAAGCTCATTGACCCGCACCAGGGCGCGGAGGACCTCGCGGGCAAACTCATCCGCAGCGTGGGCAAGGCGCAAGATCGGTTCCAGGAAGACTACTCCCGCATGCTGCGCGCCATTAGGTTCTCGCTGCAGCTTGGATTTGGCATTGAGGATAAGACGCTCGCAACCATCAGAGCCATGCTCCCGCACATCAATAAAACGATTGATGGAAAGCGGGCCCTGCCCTATGAAGTGATCGCCGAAGAGTTTTTGAAGTCCCTTGCCGCAAACCCAGTGACAGCGCTCAAGCGCTGGGACGAAACCGGCGCTTTAACGGAAACCATCCCCGAACTTTTGGAAATGAAAGGCTGCGTCCAGCCCGACAATTGGCACACCGAGGGCGACGTGTGGGACCACGCCCTCTTGGCGTTGGAAAAAATTTCAAACGATGCGTTCAAAAAAGAATTTAATGATGAGAAGCCGGACCTGGAACTCGTGCTTGCCGTATTATTCCATGACATCGGCAAACCCTACACCTTAAAGACCCCGGAAAAAGACGGGGTTGATAGGGTGCGCTTTGACGGGCATGATGAGGTCGGCGCAAAGGTCGCGAAAGAGGCCCTGAACCGCTTGCGCGTGTCCGCGCCGCCGGAGGTCGGGGTTGACGCGGAGCGCGTAGTCTGGATGGTTGAGCATCATATGCTGCTCGTGCACGGCGAACCCGAGACCTTGCGGCCGGATACCATAGAAAAGTATTTCTTCAGCCAAAAGCGGCCCTCGCGCAACTTTTTGAAGCTCTTGTATGCGGACGGCGCTGCAACCATAAGCCGCGAGGGCAAGCCCATGACCGGACTCTACGAACGCATGCGCGAGCGCATCGCCGAGATAAAGCAGAAGACCGGGTCCCACGGCTTAAAGCTTGCCAAACCCCTGATTTCCGGACAAGATGTGATGGATGCGTTAAAACTTGCGCCCGGGCCCGAAATCGGCAACATACTGGAACGCGTGCGCTCAAAACAGCTGTCCGGAGAACTCACCTCAAAATCTGCGGCGCTTGAGTATATCAAACAACCATGAAACTGGCCGTAGAAGCAACCGACAATCTTGACCGTTTAGATAAGTTCCTTGCCGCAAAGCTCGCGGGCGCCACGCGCTCGTTCGTGGCGCGCCAGATCAAGCGCGGCAGGGTGACCGTAAACAACAGCCCAACCTATGCGCATTACACGCCAAAGCCGGGCGACGTGATTGAGGTTGCCAAAGTTGAACAGGAGGCGCCGAAACTTGCGCCCGACCCGAACGTCGCGTTCAAAATCATTGATGAACAGCCAAATTACCTGGTGATTGAAAAGCCCGCAGGCCTGGTGGTGCACCCTGCCCCCGGCGTGTCCGAACCAACGCTCGTTGACGGCCTGGTTGCGAAGTACCCGGATCTCGCGCGTGTCGGCGAAGACAAGCTGCGCCCGGGAATCGTGCACCGGCTTGATAGGGACGTATCCGGATTGATGGTGGTCGCGCGCACCCAAGCCATGTTTGAGAGCCTCAAGCAACAGTTCCGGGAGCGCGAAGTTGAAAAGCAGTACAGTGCCCTGGTCCACGGCAGGGTCCAAGGAGAGCGCGGGATGATTGATACGCCCATTGGGCGCTCCCAGACGAAGTCAGGCAAAATGGCGGCACACACCCAGGAGCGCGAGGGCGACCGGAACGCGCAGACCGAGTACCTCGTGCGCGAGCGCGTAAAAAACTACACCCTGCTTGAGATCCGGCTCCACACTGGACGTTCGCACCAAATCCGTGTACACTTGCACTCAATCGGCCACCCCGTGGTCGGGGACGAATTGTACACCAACAAGCGCGTCAAGCATAAAGATCTGGGCCGCATCTTCCTGCACGCATCAAAACTTTCTTTTGACGATGCATCCGGCGAACGGCACACCTACACTTCCGAGCTCCCCAAAGAACTCCAAGACTTTCTGTCATCACTATGAAGCACAGCACAAACCTGGTTATCATCTCCGGCCCCTCGGGTTCCGGGCAAGACAGCGTTATCCAAGGCTTGGTTGATCGCGGAGTGCCGATTGTACGCCCCCTATCAACCGTTACCCGCCCCATGCGCCCGGGCGAAGCAGAAGGTAAACCATACCATTTTGTGTCCGAACAGCAATTTGACGAGCTCATCCGGCAAAACAGGTTATCTGAATGGGCAGTAGTCTACGGAAAAAAAGCGGGCATTACCAAACAGGAGCTGGAGCGCATCAAAAACATACGCGATAAAATCGGCGTTTGGAAAATGGATTGGCAGGGAGTCGCTACCGCCAAAAAACAGTATCCTGACATTGTAGCCATCCTCATACTGCCGCCGAACATGGAAACGCTCGTTGAACGCTCGCGTGAACGGGGGCAACAAAACGAAAAGGATATTCAAGAACGCTTTGAAGCGAGCCGCGCTTTTCTCACGCACAAGGCGCTCTATGACTACGAAGTCATTAACGAAGAGGGCAAGCTGGATCAGGCCGTTGACAAGGTAGCTGAAATTCTTAAACAAGAAGGCTTCCTTGACAACAACGCCTGATTCAATTAGTATCCACCTATTATCCATCTATTTATCTATGCCGATTAAGAAATCCTCATTCAAGGAACTGCGCAAGACCAAAACTCGGACCCGGTTCAACTCCATCCGCGAAAAGCAGATCAAGGACGCCATGAAAAAGATTCAAAAGGCCTTAACCGTCAAGAATCTTGAAGAGGCCCAAGTCCTTGCCAAGAACGTGGTTGCCATGATTGATAAGGCTGCCAAGCGCCGCATCATCCACCCGAACAAGGCATCCCGCAAAAAGTCCCGCCTGTTCGCGGCCATCAAACGGGCCGCCGCCAAAAAGTAACTTAAAAAGCCCCGCCGCACCGGCGGGGCTTTTGGTTAGCGGACAATTGAATCAACCAGCACCGTAAACAGGAGTTTGGGTTCGCCGCGACTCTCCTTGAGGCTGCGGTCCAGCCGGGCCAAGGCGTGGTACATCCCGATGAGGCGCTTGACCGTAAAGCGCCTGCTTTGGGCGCGCGTCTTTTGCACCACAAACGGATTCAACTTAAGCTCCGAAGCAAGGGATGCGTCTGACCCTTCGGCCCCGTGCAGGGCAAGCAAAAGCCTTGTTTGCCGGATGATCATGCCCAAAAACTGCTGGGGCGCCTCAACCGCTTCCAGCTGCGCATCAACCAGGCCGAGAGCGGTTTTCCTGTCGCCGCTTGAGAGCGCGTCAACAAACTTCCAGATGTTCTCCTGTGTTGACGCGTGCACCATGGCCCCAACCGCCCGGGCCGTGATCGTGCCTTTGCCTGCGGAAAGCTTGGCAAGCTCGTTTGCGGCGCGCCAGGTGTCCGTGCCAATCATACCCACAAGCAAACGCGCGGCCGCGGGCTCAATGGATGCGCCGAGCTCGCGGGCGACTCTCTGGATAACCGCGGGCATATCCCGCTCGCTCGGGAGCGGGCACTCTTTTGAGTACTGCTCCTTTGCAAGCCGCGCCACCAGTTTGAGCCGCTTGTCAGGCGCGCCCGCGTGATAGACTATCAGGCTCGTGCCAGCGCCAATCTCGTGCGTGTCCAAAAAATCAGTGAGTGAATCACGCACCTCTTTGTTCTCCAATAGTCCCTTTGCGATAACCAGCTTTTTGGATGAGAACAGCCCGGCCGCGGTCAGGCGCGCCCCAAGCTCTTCCCATGTCCCCTCTTCAGCATCAAACACCTCCACCGCCCCGCCGGATGCGGCGTGCTTCGCGTTGAATCCATGAACCAGTTTTTCCAAGTATTGTTTTGACGAGTACGTATCCTCGCCGTGAATCAAAATCAGCATAGAATTTAAAGTGTGCAGGGGGCTACATTTCGTAGCGAGAATGATGGAGCGAAACGACCCTTCGGAGCGGAGAAATGTAGCCCCCGAACACCTATTGAATCGGTTTAGTGCGCCTCCTGCCAATTTTTGCCCGAATGCACCTCCGCGACCAACGGCACGCGCAGTTTCGCCACCGACCCCATAGTCTCCTGCACAAACCGCGAGATCCGCGCAACGTCCTTGGAGGGCGCCTCAAACACCAGCTCATCGTGCACCTGCAAAAGCATCCTGCTCTTCGGGCTGACGTTCGGCAAATCAGCGTGAATCGCGATCATGGCCATTTTCATGATGTCAGCCGCAGTGCCCTGCACCGGCATGTTGGTTGCCAGGCGCTCGGCTGCGGCAGCCACCTGCGCCACCCCGGAGTTGATGTCCGGAATGGCGAGCCTGCGGCCGAACTTGGTTTCCACGAATCGCGCCAAAGCAATGTTCTCCTCAATAAAATCACGCACCCCTGAAAATTCTTCAAAATACTTTTCAATGAACTCCTCGGCCCGCTTGTATGGCATGCCCGTGCGCTGGGAAAGGCCCCGCGCTCCCATGCCGTAGAGAATGCCGAAGTTCACTTCCTTGGCGGTCCGCCGGATCTCGGGCGTGACCTGTGATTCCGGAATCTGGTGCACAAACGCGGCAGTGGAGGTATGGATGTCCTTGCCCTGCTTAAAAATCTCAAGCAAGCGCTTGTCCCCGGACAAATCCGCTACAATCCGCAGCTCAATCTGGGAGTAGTCAGCGGCAAGGAGCACATTCCCGCGCTCCGCGATGAACGCTTTGCGGATGGAGCGGCCGAGCTCGGATCTCATGGGAATATTCTGAAAATTTGGGTCGGATGACGACAAGCGGCCGGTTGACGCCACTGTCTGGTTGAAGCTCGTGTGCACGCGGCCGGTCTCTCTGTTGACAAGCCTGGGCAAGGCATCCACATACGTATTCTTGAGTTTTGACAATTCCCGGTGCTCCAAGATGAGCGGAATCACGGAGTGGCTCTCTATCATCTTTTCAAGTTGCCCGGCTGCCGTGGAAAATCCGGTCTTGGTTTTTCCGATGCCTTTTGTGGAAAGGCCGAGTTTACCGAAAAGCACCTCTTTGAGCTGCTGCGGGGATGCCACGTTAAACTCAACGCCCGTTGCCTTGAAAATCTTTTTTTCAAGCTTTGCAATGTCCCGTCCCAACGCCTTTGACATTTCGTTTAAAAATTTTGAATCAATCTTGACCCCGGCCTCTTCCATGTCCGCCAAAACCGGCACCAGGGGCATCTCAATGTCCCGCATCACCTGGCCAAGGCCCTCCTCCTGCAGCTCTTTGGCGAGCTTCAGAGAAAGCCGCAGGGTGTAGTCCGCATCCTCGGAAGCGTAATCCGCGACCCGAGATGCGTCCACGTCTGCCATGGAGAGCTGGCCTTTGCCGCGCGGGCCAATGAGGTCCGAGATGGGCACCATCTGGTGCGCGAGCTCCACGAACGCAAGGTTATCCAATGAGTGGCTGCGGCCCGCGGGGTGCAGGAGGTACGAGGCAATCATGGAATCAAATGAAAGAGGGCTAAGTTTAATCCCGGCGCGGTGGAACACTTCAAGGTCATACTTGATGTTGTGCCCGAACTTTTTGACGTCAGGGTCCTCCAGCACGCCCTTGAGCGCGGCAATGTATGGCGCCGTAATGTAGTACGCCTCCCCGCTCTTCCACGCCAATGAGATGCCGATTAAGCCCGCGGTGAGCGCGCCGAGCGCGTCTGTCTCCGTATCAACGGCCAGGGCTTTTGCGCCCGCAAGTTTTTCCAATAATGACGCAACTGCCTGCTTTGAGTCAACCAGGTGGTATCCTTCACGGATTTCAAAATCCTCGCGCGCTTCCTTTGCGCCCCCGCTGAACAGAGACCCCTGCCCCTGTGCGGCGCGCGATGAGTAGCCCCCGAACACCTCCTGGGCCCGCGAGACCAGGGACCTGAATTCAAACTTGCGGAACAGCTCCAGCAGGTCCTGCTCGTGGGCCGGCGCAACCGCTAAGTCTTTGAGGTTGAACGTTATGTTGACGTCCTTTCTGATGGTTGCCAAATCGCGCGACAAGTAGGCGTTGTCTTTTGAAGCCAGAAGCTTCTTGGCAACAGCTTCCTTAATTCCCCCTCCTCTTTGAGGAGGGGGCGAGGGGGTGGTGCCCTGCTTTTCCACATACGCGTAAATCTCGTCCAGGGAATCAAATTTTTCCAGAAGCTCTTTTGCGGTCTTCTCCCCGACTCCGACAACCCCCGGAATGTTGTCGGACGAATCCCCTGCAAGGGCCTTGTACTCCACCACTTTCTCCGGGCCGAACCCGTGCTTTTCCCTGACCCCGGCAACGTCATAGGTGATGGTATCGTTGATGCCGCGCTTGATGGTGTACACCACGGTGTTCGCGTCAACCAGCTGCAGGGCGTCCATGTCCCCGGTCACAATCACGGTCTTGAGATCGTGCTTCGCGGCCTGGCGGGCCAGGGTGCCGATCACGTCATCAGCCTCGTACCCTTCCTTCTCTTCAATGCGAAACCCGAAGCCGCGCGCCACCTCTTTGACCAGGGGAATCTGCTCGTACAGCTCATCCGGCTGCTTTTCGCGGGTTGCCTTGTACTCGCGGTAGCGCTCGTGCCGAAACGTGCCCCCGGGCGGGTCAAACGCGACCGCCCCGTAGTCAGGCTTAAACTCACGCACGATGTTGAGCATGATGGACGCAAACCCGTACACCGCGTTCACCAAGGTGCCGTCCTTGGTGGTGAGGGGCGGCAGAGCGTGCCACGCCCGGTGCAGGAGCGCGTTCCCGTCAATAATGATGAATTTCTTCTGAATCTTTGCCATAGCTGTATTCTACCGTATTGAGGCTAAAAAACAACGCTGAAATATGGTATGATAGTGGAGTAAGGTGTGCAGGGGATGCGGAAAAATCTACATCCCCGAACACCTCCTTAAACAACCTCATGTTCCAATCACTCCAAACCTGGTTTATAGACTTCATCCTGGGCCCGGGCGGGTACCCCGCCTTGTTCTTCTACCACCTCTTGGTTGACACGCTGGTGCCCGGCTCCCCGGAAGCCGCAGCTGTTGCCGTGTGGGCCGCAGGCTTGCCCGTGGTTGCGAGCATCGCAGTCATGAGCGCGGGAAACTTTGCCGGAAACGTGCTCAATTATTGGATCGGGCACCACGGGACGCGCCTGGTCCGCAAGTACTTCCACATCAAACAAGAACGCCTCGCGCGCGCCGAGCGGTGGTTTGATAAGTTCGGCGGGGCCGTGCTCCTGTTCTCTTGGCTCCCCGTTGTGGGAGACACAATAACGTTCGTGCCCGGCATTGTGCGGTACAGCTTTGCCAAATTCACGGTGTACGTGCTCGCCGGCAAAGTCATCCGCTACATCGGGCTCTACTATTTAGTCCGCGCTGTGGTGTAATTTCCGCGAGAGCCCGAGGATGCGGCTCGTGATTTCGGCGGCGAGCGCGTCTGTGGTTCCGAGCGAACGGGCCCACTCCCGGGCCGGGGCTACGCGTTTGCGCACAAGCCGCTTGAGGGACTCGCGCACGCGCTGCAAAAATATGGCGGCCAGGGTGTACGCGCGCATGCTCACTTCCATTTCCGCACGGAACACCTCCGCGTCTTCGCGGACCAGCTCTTCCTCGTCTATGTCCAGGGCATAGGCGATTTTTGACGACACCAAAAGTGAATTAATGGTCACGCGGAACACGTCCGGGTCGCGCACTCCGCGGTGGTCATAGAGCGCGTGCCCGAGCTCGTGCAGGCCTTCGGCCCAGTTGGCCGCCTGCAGGTACAGCGCATCGCTCTCAAACGGAAGCGCGTCCCCTTCTCCCTCTGCATCGTCTGGTTCGGACAGCATCTCCGCAAGCTCCGGGAATGTCGGAGCGCTTGCGCGCGCGCCCAAGAGCTCCGGATTTTCAATCACCTTAAAATACTCCTCAAAGTCCCCGCCGAAAATCTCCTGTATGGCCTCATCGTACTCAAAAAGGGTCTGGTGCTGCTCGCGCACCATATCCAGCTCGCTCGCAATGCGGCGCAGGCCCCGGCTGGCTTTTGGGGCTGCAATCCTGTGCGCGCTGAACACATACGGATTGCCCGCATCCGGCTTGATAGACGCAAACAGGCGTTCAGCTCTTTTGTTTGAGGGAAACGTCATAGAGTATTTCTTCCAAGCGCTTGAGGTTGCGGCGCGCGTCATCCCGCTTCTGCCGCAAGCTTCCGCGCAGATTCATGGAGAGCAAAACCCCGAACAGCTCCTCGGTTGCATCCCGAAACTGCTTGACTGATTTCAGGCTGCCGCGGGTCACGTCCAGTGTTGCGGCGCGCACGAGCTCGCCGGTGAGGTCCGAGAGCGCCGCGAGCTCTTCGTCCGCCTGCGTCTTGAACCCAGCCGCCACTGACAAAGCCTTCTTCTGCATCACGCGCAAAAAGTATGATGCTTCCAAAAACTCCTCAACCGCGGCCGAGAGCGTTGCCTCGCCGCGCAAGCCCGCTTTTTCCGCATACTGAACCAATGCCTTGAGTTCGCGGCCCGCCGCCGCGAGCGCGCGCTCCGCCTCTTTGGCTTCGCCGCGGTGCAGCTTAAAAATCGCGTGCTTTGCCTCGCGCACTAATGACCCGGTCTCCCGGATAATTTTTGCCCTTCCTGAATCCTGCTTCTCTATCTTCAGATGAAGTTGTTAAACCAGGCAGTACGATCGCAACAGTGTCCTGTTCTTCCTTTCCTCCAAAACCAGCGCAATGACCTCGCGGATATTTTTGAGGGCCTCATCCAGCGTTTTGCCTTGGCTGTAGCAGCCCTCAAAAACCGGGCACTCAACCACATACAATCCAGCCTCGTCTTTTTCAACAACCAGGGGCAACCGCGCGTTGCGATGCGTTGCATGGACCCGTGCCTTCATATACCAACATAGTATCGCAGGCAAAAATAAAAATCAAGGATAAAAAGAAGGGGGACAACGCCATCTGGCATCATCCCCCTCACATACTTCTACCTCTCCAACCTCCCTGCGGCTGCCTACTTCGCGTAGGGCCTGCACACCCGCGCTTTGAGCGCGTGAAAGCTCACGTACAGCCGCTGTACGGCCCTTCCCTTGTGCGCCGGGGGAATGTGGGCGAGGTCAACCGCCACGGGCTTGTGCGCTGTGCTGTAGTGCTCTCCCAGCCACTGCCGGTACTCTGCGCTCCGGCGCTGGTCTGCTTCCAGCTCGCGCGCATTGCGCTCTTGGGCGCGGCGGGCTTTGGCTTGGACGCGCTCGGCATCTTGGACGCGCTCGGCACGGAGCCACATCTGAAGCCGCGCAGAGAGCGCCGGACGCAAACGGTCCTGGACCCGGAGTACCAAAACGCACAGCGCCACCAACCAAACAAGGAAGCAGGCGGCAGCCAGAAGCCCTGACCAGCTGGGCTCGGTATGCCACGGAAAAAGCAGGGACCACACCAGAACCGGAGCGCCGACCAAGCCAATCACCTCAATCGGCGTTATTGGCATATACACCCGCTTGCCGCCCGGGCCATACAGGTTCCATAGCCGGTACTGGCTGTGCCTATAGACCACGCATTGCCCTTCCCCTGGGAATTTCTCCCACACCGCAAACGGACTGCGCGGACGGAAACCAGCCAAGAACACGACTGCAGGCCCAATGAACGAGTACAGAATCCCGATCGTGAACATGGTCGCAAGACCGACCAAGACGAGCAATCCAATCGGGATCTTGAGCGTGAACGCAAGCGTAAGACGACTCCGGTACTCACACTTGTCCCTGGGCTCGCGCTTGTGCAGCCAGTTGGCCCACTCCCAGACCAGCTTGCTGAACCTGGTCGCGGGCTTTGGCTCAAAGAGCGCTTCAGGCACCTCAAACTCCACGGTGGTTGCGGCAATTGCGCGGTAGCGGCCCGCGACGCCGTGCTCAAGATCGTCCCAATGAATGTCCGCGGCGTAGTTGTAATAGGCCCTGGATATTGTAAATGGCCTCAAAAAAACCTGGGCCATCTTTGCTTCCGCTTCGGAAAACGCGAGCACTGCAAGGCGGTGTAGGCCGGGACGAAAGACAGGGATGAACTGCACGCCCCGGTCCACGCGGCAGAAGTACCGCCGACCTGCGTTCGGAAGCGGCCTCTCGAAAGAACCATAAGACTCGCTCTCGTGCTGTTCCACGAACACCAGGTACACGGGCTGTTGGGCGATGGCGCCATCGTCAAACACCCAGGTTACGGGAATGGTCGGGGAATCCATCGCCTGCTTGCCGCCGTTCAGGACGAGCTCTATGCCCGCCCGCTTTGCAACAGCCACTGCTTGGCTCATTGCTTCCTCCTTGCGAGGAATCGGGTGGAAAACCTTTGGTGCCCAATTGAGATTGACAGTTGGAATTGCACGTAATGCTTATTTTCAAAGACCAGAATGAACTAATACCACGTATCGTGCCGCTTGTCAACCATACTATTACGCGATATACTGTATCTTTAATCATACCACTTCACTTTGATATGTCATTCGCAATCGGCATTGTGGGCCTGCCCAATGTGGGCAAATCAACCCTGTTCCGCGCACTCACCAAAAAGCAGGTGCCCGCTGAAAACTTCCCGTTCTGCACCATAGACCCCAACGTGGGCGTGGTTGCGGTGCCTGACGAGCGGCTGGAAAGATTAGCCGCAATTTCCAAATCCGAAAAAATCATTCCAACCACCATTGAGTTCGTGGACATCGCGGGCCTGGTGAAAGGCAGCCATAAGGGCGAAGGGTTGGGAAACAAATTCCTCGCCAACATCCGCGAGGTGGACGCCATCGCGCACGTGGTGCGGGACTTCCGGGCGGGGAACGTGATCCATGTTGAGAACCGCGTTGATCCGGAAGGCGATGAGGAAATCATCATGCTGGAGCTTGCCATGGCAGACCTCGCCACAATTGAGCGCAGGCTCAAGGACGCGGCTGCGGGCGCAAAACGCGGGGACAAGGAAGCGCTCCGCTCGGTTTCGGCCCTGGAAAAAGTGAAAACAGAACTGGACAAGGGCAAGCCCGCATCCGGCGCTGATCTGACGCGCGATGAGCGCGATGCAACCCGCGAACTCCAACTCATCACCGCGAAACCCATGCTGCGCGTGCTGAACGTGGATGAGGGCGAGGTAGGGCGGCCTGCGTCCCATGAGAACGAAGTGGTGATCTCCGCAAAAATTGAATCCGAGCTCGCCGAGCTTGCGCGTGAGGATGCGCAGTCCATGATGGCTGATTTGGGGCTCAACGCTTCCGGGCTTGATAGGCTCATTGCCGCCTCCTACCGGCTGTTGAATCTCATCACTTTCTTTACGAGCGGGCCCAAAGAGACGCGTGCCTGGACCGTGGAGAATGGTTCAACCGCTCCCCAGGCAGCAGGCAAGATACACACGGACTTTGAGAAAGGCTTCATCCGCGCGGAAGTCATCTCCTTCCAGGACTTTATTGGCTGCAACGGGGAAGCAGGGGCCAAGGAAAAAGGCAAAATGAACTTGGAGGGCAAAGAGTACATCGTAAAAGACGGGGACGTGTGCCACTTCCGCTTCGCCACCTAGTTTTCCACTGTTGCAGAATCTTCCGGCGTTCTATAATACAAACAACACATGGAGGGCGTTTGCCCTTTTCTTGTTCACTCTTAGCCGTGGAGTGGCCTGTGGCGCAGAGGCAGCAGTTCATCAACCGCCCACATCACCAATGGAGGCTCCGGATGTACCAGCTCTTGAGGATCAAGGCGTGCCATGCCATGCAGATGACTCCGCGACTCTCCCGCACCCCCTCTCTTCGCTGAAAGGGGGTGATCCCCTGCTTGGGGTGGGGCTAATACCCCCTAGGCCCGCCGAAGAGGCGGGTTGAAACCCCTTGAGGCGAAAGCCTTTTTGTACGCCACGAGCCGGACGGTTCCCCACCGACCGGCTCACTTTTTTTTCAAAATAACAATCTCCCGGAACACGTGCTGGCCCTCTCTGCCGTACAAGAGCGTGCCCCGTGCTGACAGGGGATACTCCTTTTGGAATTGCGCGGGGTAGGGTTCAACCACATTCCAGCCGCCACGCTCCAGTTCGTCAAACGCAGAAATCGCAATACCGCGCTCAATAAAGTACGGCCACGCGATCACGGCCCGCGCCCCGGGCTTGAGCGCGTATTTCATCAATCCCAAAGCTTCGGCATAAAACTCGGACAAGCTCTTTTCAATGCTCAACACCTTTGCTTCGGACTCGCCGCCCTGCAAGGGAGGGCCAAGATCAACTTCAGTCACAATCGCATCAACCGAAGACTCAGTAACTGCTTCATCCAACTTTCTAACGTCCATGGGTTCAATCTTTGCTTCGGGCAGTTCTGCTCCGTGCTCGCGGATAAGCCACTCAATGTTTTTCTTGGTGTCAGCGATCGCGCCCTCATCAATGTCAGAGCCGATTGCTCGGTACCCGAGCAAAAGCGCTTCCTGCAGTACAGTGCCCGAGCCGCAGAACGGATCAAGAATCAAAGCTCCTTGAGGCGCGGCAGAAAGGTTAATCATCACGCGCGCGAGCTTTGGCGGGAGCATGCCGCGCTTCGCATCCCTGCCCGGCCGGCCGTAGTCGCGCTCGCTGTACTCTTCAAACGGCTGGACCGCCAGGGTCTTTCCAATCAGAAACTTCCCGCCAACCGAAAACAGGCACAGCTCAACTCCCTTGCCAATCAGCTTGTTCTTTTCCACGTCAACTGACGAGAGGTTTCCTGACCCGGATTCAACCAAACGCACGGACACGGAGCGCTCTTTCAAGAGCTTCTTGGCTTCAAGCCCCAGGGCTTTGAGCTTTTGCGGGCTTATGCCAGCGCCGTCAATGCGGTAGAAGCTCAACCCAAAGTGGAACTTCCGGCCTTCGTGAACATATTCCTTGAGGATTGATGCGATCCGGGAGGCATCAAGCCACGGTGCTTCATCAACAATCACCCCTGACTTGGGAACCCCGCCCAGAATAAGCGGCGCGGATCGGCCGAGCGCCTCATCACCTAAAACCACAGCCTGCCTGCCAAAAGCCGAAACCAGGCCGGGATTACTCCCGGATGCCTGGAAAATCTCCGCAAACGAGATGCCCGGATGCGCGCCCAGAATTAAATAAGATTCTGCCATATGGGTATACTTGCATATTTCTTGGGACTGTGGTAGGGTTTGGGTTATGCAACCCTATGAATTATGCGCGCTCTTCGCAGGGTCTAACGGCCCGGACCAGATCCAGGAGCGCAAAAAACAAGTAGACGGCCTGCTCGTAGAAATTAAAGCAGAAGTAAAGCATACCCATGCCATGGGCAGAAAAAAGCTTGCCTATGCCATTGCGGGCGAGGCCCACGGCGAGTACGCAGTATGGCTCTTTGAGGCGGAACCCCAAGCCGTGCAAACGCTCTCCGGAAAGCTGCGCCTGGCCGGATTTGTGCTGCGCAGCGTAGTTACCAAGCTTGAGAACGTAAGTATTGAGGAGCGCATCAAGAACCTGCAGGACGCCAAAGCGGGCAAGTCAATCGCGCGCGAGGAAACAGAGGATGTGCGCGAGGAGAGGCATCCCCGCCCGACCGCGGCGCCGCGCGCCGCCATTTCGGGA
Source organism: Parcubacteria group bacterium (assembly GCA_016181765.1). Classification (NCBI taxonomy): domain Bacteria; species Parcubacteria group bacterium. The sequence continues at coordinate 22,254 of JACOYR010000006.1, forward strand.
AGCGAGTACAAGAGCGAGCACAAAAAAGAAGAGAAAAAGGTAAGCCTGGAAGAACTGGATGAGAAGCTTGATGAAATTCTGGATAGTGATAAACTGTAAAGGTAATCACTAACCGCAAAAACATATGGACCTCAACAAAGTCATGCTCATCGGCAACATCACCCAGGACCCGGAAGTGCGCACCACGCCGACCGGCATTTCGGTCACGAGCTTTGGCCTCGCCACCAATCTGGTATGGACCGATCAGCAAGGACAGAAACAGGAGAAAGCCGAATTCCACAACATTGTCGCGTGGCGCAAGCTTGCGGAAATCATAGGGCAGTACTTGCACAAAGGCTCCAAGGTGTACATTGAAGGCCGCCTGCAGACCCGCAGCTGGGACGACCAGTCCGGCAACAAGCGCTACCGCACCGAGGTGGTTGCGGACAACATGATCATGTTGGACCGCAAAGGACAGAATACCGGGCCTTCCAATAGCGAGCCGTCCTATGCGCAGCCCGAGCCTCCGGTTGCGAACAAGCCCCAGAGCACCGAAGAAGAAATCAGCGTTGAAGACATACCATTTTAAGCCATGCCCGTACCACAACAGCAAACTAAGGAAAAAGGGTGCTTTATCTGCAAGAACACCATCAAGGACATTGATTACAAAGACGTTGATTTGCTGAAGCGCTTTACCACGGCCTACGGCAAGATCATGCCCAAGAAGCGCTCCGGCACCTGCGCCAAGCACCAGCGCGTAATCGCGAACGCCGTCAAGAACAGCCGCATCATGGGCTTTATGCCGTTTGTGGTTGAATAGCATAACTTCCCCCTCCTTACTAAGGAGGGGGTTAGGGGGTGGTTAAAACACACCCGCCAATTCGGCGGGTGTGTTTGATTTTTACACCTCTTTTTCCTTCACGAACGCGTCCCACACCTGCTTCCTGATCTTCTCGTACAGTTTGGGATTTCCGCGCAAGAACTGCTTGGCATTCTCGCGGCCAACGCCCAGCTTCTCTTCCTCGTAGGAGTAGGAATTTCCGTTCTTCGCAATCACCCCGCGTTCCACGCCCACATCCAAAAGATCCCCTTCTTTGGAAATTCCCTGGTTGTACATGATGTCAAACTCCGTGGTCTGGAACGGGGCTGCCACTTTGTTCTTGACCACCTTTGCTTTAACGCGGTTGCCGATAATCTTGTCCCCCTGCTTGATCTGCGCGGCTCGGCGCACCTCAATGCGCACGGACGCGTAGAACTTGAGCGCGTTGCCGCCGGGAGTCACCTCCGGATTGCCGAACATGATGCCGATCTTGTGCCTGATCTGGTTGATGAAAATGACGCACGTGTGGCTCTTGGACACGATTGCCGTAAGCTTGCGCAATGCCTGGGACATGAGGCGCGCCTGCAAGCCCATGTGGTGGTCTCCCATCTCCCCTTCAATTTCCGCTTTCGGAGTCAGCGCGGCAACGCTGTCCACCACGATGATGTCAATGGCGTTTGATCGCACGAGCGTCTCCACAATATCCAAAGCCTGCTCCCCGGAGTCTGGCTGTGAAATGAGCAGGTCATCAACCTTCACGCCGATCTTGCGCGCATAGTCCGGGTCAAGCGCGTGCTCCGCGTCAACGAACGCGGCCGTGCCCCCGAGCTTCTGCACTTCCGCCACAATGTGCTGGGCAAGCGTGGTCTTGCCGCTTGCCTCGGGCCCGAAGATTTCTATGACCCTGCCGCGCGGCACGCCGCCCACGCCCAAAGCCATGTCCAAGGAAAGGCACCCGGTTGAAACTGCGTCCACGTCCATGTGCGTTGCCTCCCCGAAGCGCATGATAATGCCCTCGCCGAACCGGTCTTTTATTTGTTTTACAGCCTCCTCAATCACCAGGCTCTTGCCTTCGTGGTCTTCTTTGGTTGGCATACGCGTTTCATTAATGGAGTTAATGGAAATGAATTATAGCATCAATTATTGTTATGCAAAACCAAGTTGTCCGGGGCATCAGCGCGCACCCGTACTACCCGGAATTCCGTGGCCGCGCGGCCCCCGCGGCCCAGAGCAGTGATGCGCAGTACATGGTAGCCGCGCGGCAGGGTCAAGGCTTGGGTGAAGGAGCCGTCCCGCTGCACTTGGACCAGCTCTCCGTTCAAAAGCACTTGTTGCGCGCCGCGGGCCTGGCCCTGCACCACGACCCTGAAATCCCCGATTTCTTGATACTTCCCAGGCGTTGCGATCTCAAGCTCGGGCGGCCCGAAAAACGCCCTTCCGAACACAAAGGCATACACGATAGCACCAGCGCCCACGCAAGCGGCGCCGGCGCGGAACAGCCGCTGCGCCTTAAAGCGCATTAGAGGCTGCCGGTGGAACGCGTGCCAGGCCTGCTTGGGGGGTATAGCCGCTGCGCGCTCCAGCCGGTGCCGTTCCACGGCCCGGCCCGGATCCATGCGCAACGCTGCTGCGTAGCGCCTGGTAAACTCAAGCGCGTAAATCTCGCCGGGCAGTTCCGAGTAGGAACCGAGCTCAATGGCCTCAAGGTACGCGGCTTTGATGCGCAGAGTGCGCGAGAGGTCGGCAAGCGAAAGCCCCGCGCCTTCGCGCGCTTTGCAGAGCTGCTCTCCGATGGTCTGGCTCGTGAGTATTGGTTTTGACACGAATGAAGCCATGGCACTACCTGATTATTGTTTCATCTTCAGCGGCGTCCACGGAGCCATCCGGCACTTCCCCTTCGGTAAACCCGGAATCCTGCTCCCCGAAGCCTTTGAGAATCTCGCGCGGCCGGGCGCCGTCTGCGGGGCCGATGACTCCCTCCCCTTCCAAAATATCCAGCAAGCGCGCGGCGCGGGCATAACCAATGCGCAACCGGCGCTGCAGGAGCGAAGCGGACGCCTTTCCGGCAGCCACCACCTGATCGCGCGCTTCATCGTACAAATCATCTTCAGAGCTTCCCGCGCTCTCGTACTCCCCGCCAAGCAGGGTAGTGCCCCGCTGTTTTTCAACGATCTCGTCGCGGTACTCAACCGCGCCCTCTTCTTCTTTCAGGAAATTCACCACGCGCTCAATTTCCGCGTCCTCAAGGAACGCGCCCTGCAAGCGGCGCGGCTTGTTCGCGTCCGAGGCCGTGAAGAGCATGTCGCCACGGCCCAAAAGCTTTTCCGCGCCCGCGGTGTCCAATATAGTGCGCGAATCAATCTGCGAGGGCACGGCAAACGCGATCCGGGAGGGGATGTTGGCCTTGATGAGGCCTGTGATGACGTTTACGCTCGGCCGCTGGGTAGCGAGCACTAAATGGATCCCCACAGCGCGCGCCATCTGCGCCAAGCGCACGATGGCCGCCTCAACCTCATTGGCCGCGACCGCCATCAAATCGGCCAGTTCGTCTATAATAAACACGATGTGCGGGATGGTTTCGCTCTTGTTGGCCGCGTTGTACGCGTCTATGTTGCGCTTGCCGCGGTTTGAGAGCAGCACGTACCTGCGCTCCATTTCGGAAACCACCCACTTGAGCGCATTCACGGTCTTTTTTACGTCCGTGATGACCGGCGTCAGGAGGTACGGAATGTCGTTGTATGCTCCGAGCTCAACTTTCTTGGGGTCAACCAAGACGAGCTTCAGGTCATCCGGCGAGTTCTGGTACACCAGGCTTATAATGATGGTGTTGATGGCAACGCTCTTGCCGGATCCAGTTGAGCCCGCAATGAGCAGGTGCGGCATGCGGCCGAGGTCCCCGACGTGCGCCTTGCCGGACACGTCCTTGCCCAGGCTGATGGTGAGGTTTGAGGCGCGCTTCTTGAACGCGTCCGAGAGCATAATGTCCTTGAGCTTGACCTTAGCGGCTGCTGCGTTCGGAATCTCAAGCCCCACCAGGGACTTGCCCGGGATGGGGGCTTCCATGCGCAACGGGTGCGCGGCCAAGGCGAGCGAGAGCTCGTTGGCAAGGCCCGTCAGGCGCGAAAGCTTCACGCCGACCGGAGGCCGCAGGGTGTACTGCGTCACGGTCGGGCCCACATTCACGTCATCCATCTCCACGATAATGCCGAACGTTGCCAGGGTCTTCTGGATTTTGTCGCGCGTTGAGTCTATGTCCGTGGCGCTCGGCTTCTCGGTGCTTGGCTCAAGCAAATCAATGGGAATAACCACGCGCTTGCGCGCGCGCTTGGTGACTACGGCCTGCTCTTCGGAAGCGCCTACTTCCTCGCCCGGGAACATTTCCTGCTGTTCGGCATCCTCGCGCAGCGCCGGAGGGGCCCCGGCTGGCTCCCCGCCCAGCCTTTCAGGCTCTTCCTGCGGAACGCCATCGCTACCGTACTCCCTGCGGTACTTCCACACGCGCATGCGCTCAAGCAGGCGCCCCACGAGTCCTTGCGATGGAGCGGCGTCAAGTTCGCCCGGAACTTCCTCTTCTTCCCCGCCTTCCTCATCAACAGGCTCACCCGCGCCGAACAAGAAACTGGAAAGCGAGAGCAGGATGCCAATGGCGCCAATGCCGACCAAAAACACCCAGGCCCCCCAATACCCCGCAATCTCACTGAAAGGATACAGCAATGCGAATCCCACATACCCACCTCCCTCACCCGCTCCCGCGGCGGCACGCACATCCGAAAATCCGGCCGCATGGTGCAGCACCCCGAGCAGCGCGCCGAAGAAGAGGATCACTCCCACGATCTGCCACTTATTAAGCTGGTACTGGATTTCCTTCAAGAGCAGAAGCGAAATAACCGCCAATACAACCGGAAACGCGTACGCGCCCCAGCCGAAAAGCCGCGAGAGCGCTGCCCTCCCCTGCACCCCGAACGGACCCGCAAGGTCAAAAAACGAAAGCACGGACAGGGTTGCCGCCACTAAGAGGATGATGATAATAATGGCCATTTTTATGGCCGGAGAAATAGGCGCCTCCTCATCGTAGCCATATGCAGAGCTTTTTTCTTTTCTGCGCCTGCGCTGGTACTCGCGCTGGTAGGCTCTTTGTTTTGATTTGCTGGAAAATGGCATGGTTAGATTATATCAAAAATCGCGTATACGCGCTATTTTAGCAGGACTTACGCGTATGAGCGTCATTCTGGAGGCCGAGAGTACTCGGCATAAACTTCGCGATAGAATCTAAACGTAAAAAGCAGAAGCTTAGAGGTTGCTCGGCAGGACATCAAACTGCGTGCTTGAGTACTGGGTATAAGTGATGGTGCCAGTCGCGGTGTACGCGGCATCGCGCGTGCTATCGCCGTCATTATCAATGGTCGTAGGCCCGGACGAAGAACCCCACCAGTTGTTGGTGGCAGTGAGTGTTCCGGTGTCGGCATACTGCAAACCTGCTTTGACGGAGCCTGAAGTGCCGTTGTTTGAGTAGAAGTTGTTTCCGGTAATGGTGATGTTGGCCTCATCAGCAGGCGTATCAACGCTGATGCCCCTGGTGTTGCCCGTAAACGTGGACCCCTGGATGTTTGCGGGAGCCGAGCTGGTGACGCCGATGCCCACGTCATTATTGTCATGTATAATGCTGTTGGAAACAACCAGGTTTGACGTGCTACCTCCAACAATAATACCATGGCTGTTGCTATGCCCAATAATAGAGGTAGTAGTGGTCGCGTGGGCTCCGCCCGAGACTTGAATCATATTAGCGGTTAAACCTCCATACCTAATGATGGCGTTATTAAAATCAAGGTTGGAGGTGGCGGCGGTTGCCACAATCCTGCCCCAATCGCCTGCCGCAGGCGTGTTGTCGCTCGTCGCGACCGTGCCTCCGTACGTGTTATCATCCCGCGAGGTGATGACCACGCCGTTGATGCTGTCTGACGCTGAACCCAGTACCAACGTGCCGTTGACAGTAATCTTGCACGCAAGCGCAGAGAGGTCGCAGCCGGTTGAAGTTCCGTCCGTGTTCATCTTAATCACCGTACCCGGCTCAACCGTAACCGTGACTCCGGCATTGATGGTGATGTTATTGGTCACCAGGTACGGGCCTGTGGAAGAGGCAATGGTGGTAGTGTTTGAGTACGTCGTGGCAAGCGAGGTATAGCTTGCGCCATTGGCCTGCCAGGTGTGCGTGTCCGGAGAGTTGGAGATTCCGGAATCTTCCACTCCGTTATTGGTCTTAACCGCAAAATAATACGTGGTGCTTGCCGTGAGCCCGGTTACGTCAAATGTCTGCACCGTTCCTTGGGTGGATGATGGGGTGGGCTCCCCTGCGGCCTGGGTTGCCGCTCCCCAGCTTGCGGACGTGATTGGACCCGCGCTTCTATAGCGCACGTCATAAGTTGCGGCGGTGGTGGTTGCCAAGTTCGCGGTTTTGGGCGCGGTCCAGTACAGGCGCACGGATGAGTCGGACGTATAAATGTACTGGAACGTAAGGTTTGTGATAGTGCGGGGTATGGTGGTATTTACGCTGTTCAGGCCTCCCGGTGTTGCGGTGAGGCTATTGCCGTCCGCATCAAGGCCGTTGACTAGGGTACCGTCGTTCGTTGCCCAATTTGACGATTCAGTTCCGCTTGATGTCGGGTTAATCCGCTCCATAGTCTTCTTGGGAGTAGTATCGTTGTCTCCGGCAAACCAGTCCGCAGTGGAAGAACCGACCCTATCAATGAGTGTGCTTGATGCATTGCGCAATGAAAGAAGCTCGCCAGTATTGCCAAGCGCGCCAGTGTAGATTAAATCTTCTGAAACGTCTGATATGGTGGTACTTGCGGTGCGCTCCAGCACAAAGTAACTTTTGGCCGCAATAGTGCCGGATAATGTGATGTCTGGAGTTCCGTCTTTCGCGGAAAGCGTCCAACCAGCCAAGCTGATAGCAGTAGAGCTTGCGTTATAGAGCTCCAGCCACTCGTCGTTGAAATCAGCCGCAGTTCCCATCCACGCAATCTCGTTGATGACCACGTCAAGCGTGGGCACAAGCTCCAAGGCCAAGCTGAAACTGACCGTATTGGATGAGTCGCCGTCCGCTTCGCTCGCCCGCAGGCTGAACGTGTTGTCATCCTCGGCAAGCGTAAACTGCTGGGACCATGCGCCTGCGCTACTTATGGTTGTGGTTGCGGTTGTTGAAGTTTCAGCGAGCGTGATGACCAGTGTGTCGTTCGCATCCCCGGTTCCGGACAAAGTCACCTGCACATCAGCAACTCCCGCGTCTTCGTCGTCATCTCCTGTGACAGTCTCAACCGTTGATGTTGCGTGGGACGTTACTGCTGGATCGCTCGGCACGGAAAGGTTGAGGTAGGTGCTTGTATCCGCCTCACTGGGATACTCCTCCCAGTTCCCCTCGGGGTCGCGCGAACGGGTGCGGAAGCCGTATGTGTTCTCATCCTCACCCGTAAATAGAGATGACAGCAGCACGGTTTCCGTAAGCCAGGCAGTCCAGTCGCCGGAATCAACCTGGTACTGCACGTCATAGCGCAATGTAATGTCCCCGCGAAGATTGTCTTGTCCGGTCCAAGCAATGTCAAAAGACGCGCTTGTAGTGGTTGCGGCGAGCGCCGTTGCGCTTGACTGCGGGGGCGTGCCGTCTATGCCGTGCACAATAATAACATCAGAGGATTTTTTTTTCTCTTCTGCGGGCTGAATACTTTCGGGTTGAGCCCCAGGCGCAGCTTCTATGGTTTCTTCTTCAACATCGGGCGCAGCAACAGGTGCGACCTCAGCTGTTTGCTCCGGACTCTCTTCTTGGACAATTGGCGCGGGCGCGCTCGGTTCTTCTGCAACAGGTTCAACAACTGGTTCATCTGGCGCGGATTCAGGTATAACTTCACCAGGAGGAGATTCGGCAAGCGGAATATCCTCCGAAAACGCGCTCTCGCCAAGCACCTGGGGGCTGGCTGCGGGAGTGTTTGCGGCTGCGAGCTGCGGCCTGTCACGCCCAAAGAGCAAGGCAAATCGCGAAAACCCGTCTTTGATCCAGCCCGCGATTGCGATGCTCTTCTCCTGCGCCCAATCAATCACGCGCGCATATATGCGCCTATCCGGCGTTTCCTCATCATGTAAACCCTGGGCAAATGCGCCGGAAACAGACCACGCGAGCACCACGCACAAGAGTGCGGTCGCAAGCATTCGGCCCGCAACAAAAAGCCCGGTCCTCACTGCGGCGCGGGCTTTGAATTGTCGCGTTTTCTTTGCCGCCATACGCCCGATAGCTACATCTTCTCCGGCGCTTTGATGCCGAGCATCGCCAATCCGTTCACGAGCACAATCTGCACCGCCTGGATAAGCGCGAGCCGCGCATGCTTGAGTTCTTCGGATTCGGCCTTAAGCACGCGGTGGCTGTGGTAGAATGTATTAAAGCTGTGGCTGAGTTCAATCAAGTACGTGCACAAAAGGCTCGGGTTGTACTGGGTTGCGGCGTCCTTAAGCACGTCCGGAAAATGCAGCAGCTTGAGCGCCAAAATCTTCTCCTCCGAAGCCTTGAGCAAGCCGAAATCAACGTCTTCCGGCGAAAGCGCGGTTTCCTCGGCAAGAATGCTTGAGATGCGCGCGTGCGCGTACTGCACGTACGGGCCGGTTGAGCCCTCAAAGCTGATGGCTTCGCGGGGATTGTAGCGGATGGGCTGCGTTGGGGTCACGCGCAGCAAAAAGAATTTCAAAGCGCCCATGCCGATGGCATCCGCGCGGTCCGCAAGTTCCGCATCCGTAATATCCGGGAACCGCTTTTTGACTTCCTCGGCCGCGAGCGCTTTCACTTCGGCAATGATATCATCCGCATCAACCACCTTGCCCTCCCGTGACTTCATTTTGCCTTCGGGCAGGAACACCAAGCCGTACGAGAGGTGATGGAGGTTCTTCGCCCACTCATACCCGAGTTTTTTTAAAATCGCGAACAGCACCTTAAAGTGGTACTCCTGCTCATGGCCGACCACGTACACCAGACGCTCAAACCCGAACTCTTTCTGGCGGGAAACCGCAAGGCCCAAGTCCTGGGTCACGTACACGCTCGTGCCATCAGAACGCCTGACCAGCTTCCTATCAAGCCCGGCATCGGCCAAATCAATCCAGATGGCCCGGTTCTCCTCAAAAAACACGCCGCGCTTTAATCCTTCGTCAATAATCTTTTTCCCCAAAAGATACGTGTCGCTCTCAAAGTAGTTTTTATCAAACGCGCTGCCGAGCGCTTGGTACGTTTCCCCGAACCCCGCATACACCCACTCGTTCATCTGCTTCCACAGGGCCATGACCTCGCGATCGGCCGCCTCCCACGTGCGCAGCATCTCCTGCGCTTGTTGGCCGATTTCCGACTCGCCAAAAAATTCCTGCCGCCGCTTGGCCGCGTCTTCTTTGGAAAGCCCGGGAACTTCGGGATTGTTTTTCAAAAATGCCTGCCACTCTCGCTCAAACTCCTGCTCAAACATCACGTAAAATTTCCCCACAAAGTGGTCGCCCTTCTCGCCCGCCTCTTCCGGAGTTGCGCCCGCGCCCCACTTCTGGTATGCGAGCATGGATTTGATGATGTGGATGCCGCGGTCGTTGATGATCTGGACCTTGGTGACATTCACGCCCTGGGATGCCAAAAGACGCGCAAATGACATGCCAAGCACGTTGTTTCGCACGTGCCCCAAGTGCAGAGGCTTATTGGTGTTGGGGGATGAATACTCAAGCAGCAGCTTGTGCGCGCTCCCGCGTGATTCGCCGTAGCGCTTGTCTTGTTTGATAACCTCTGACACTGCCTCCTGCGCGAGCACCTTGCCCGCAACCGTGATGTTCAAATATCCGGCCACTGCTTCCGCCTTGGTGATTGCCTGGTGTTTGATTGCGGCCGCGAGCTGGGCCGCAACATCCTGCGGAGATTTCTTCAGTTCCTTTGCATACCCATGGCACGCAACGCTAAAATCCCCGAACCCTGGATCTGGGTTCGCCAAAATAATCTCATCCGGCTCCCAGATGAAAACAGCCTTGAACGCTCTCCGAATTTCTTGAGTAATGGCGCCTGTAATCATACCGAAAAACTACCACAAAATCGGAAAAAACGCGAGAGTATGGTATACTGGTACGCGGATATGGCCAAACCCAACACAACCTATGCAACAATCCTGGGAGCGGCGCTTCTTGCGGCGTGCCTGCCGCTTGCTGCGCGCGCGCAATCCGAAACCATTCTCTCACAGTACGTGCCAAAGCAGGCGCTCGCGCAGGGCTTCGCCATGCAAACGCCTGCGGGCGATGCCCGCGCCGCAGTTGCGCCCGACACCATCACGCACGGCGCGTTCGCGGAGCTCATCGCACCGGAGTACTACCCCGCCCTGCCGCTTGATAAATCCCTCGTCTCGCGGGTCTACCACTACGCGCTCCTTCCGGCAAGCGGAAACAAGCTCTCTGCCGGCATTACGCTTGAGTTCTCCTACCCGGAAACCGAGGCGCGGTTCAAAGAAATCTACCTCTACAACCAGGAGCTTGGAAAGTGGCGGCACCTCGCCGGCACGATTGACCCGTTGATGCGCACCGTGGCCGCATCCACGGACTGGGCAAGCGGATTTATTGCGGTGTTCGCGGACCACCTGGACCAGGGCGAGTACCTCAAGGAAAAGCTGGGAGCGCCAAGCATACTGGTGGCGGACGCCAAAACCGGAGAAGTGCTCCTGGAGCGCGCAAGTGGCGTAAAGCGGCCCATCGCGAGCCTCACCAAGCTCATGACTGCGACTGAATTTTTGGAACACAATCCGGGCTGGGACTCCCGCGTGGCAATGGTTGCTTCGGACGACACCATCCCCGCAAAAATTTACGCTCGGGCCGGAGACGTGTTTACGGCGCGCGATTTGTTCTATGCCACGCTCCTTAAAAGCGCAAACAACGCGGCGCGGGCGCTCGCGCGCTCAACCGGGCTTTCAAGCGGCGAATTCGTGGCAGGCATGAACGAGAAAGCCAAAGCCTTGGACATGCAGGATACGTCGTTTTCGGAGCCAACCGGGCTCTCTGCTGAAAACGTCTCTACGGCGCAGGACCTCTACGCGCTCTCGCGGCACGTTTTCTCGGACATACTGTTCCTCAAGGCAACCACCCCTAAAGCGCTCACCATCGCAGCAGTAAACTCCGGCAAGCGGCACGTGCTGGAAAACACCAATAAAGCCATTGACGTTCCATACGTGGTCATCGGCTCCAAAACCGGCTACACCGTGGAAGCCGGGCGCAACGTGATCATGAAAGCGAGGAACAAGGCCGGGCGCGAGGTGATTGCCATCACCCTGGGCGGAGCATCGCCGGGCGGCCAGTGGGACGACATGCGATTACTCTTGGATGCCGCGCTCGGCAACTTGTGATATACTGACAAAAAAGGGGGTATGCCGACAGATATAAAAATACAAACAACCAGCTCGTTGGATGCGCTGTTCAAAACAGCGGTGGAGCAAAAAGCTTCTGATTTGCATTTGGTGGTGGGTCGCCCGCCCATCATCCGCGTGGACGGCGCGCTCAAAACCATAGGAGGGCAGCCAACGCTCGCCCAAGAACGCATGCAGGCGCTCCTGTTCGCCATTGTGAGCGAGCCGCAAAAACAAAAACTCCTGACCCAGCGCGATTTGGACATGTCGTATGAGATAGAGGGCCTGGCGCGCTTCCGCGTGAACATGCATTGGGAAAAGGGGAACCTCGGGCTTGTTGCGCGCGTGGTCACGCGCAGGATTCCTACCATGGAGGAGATTACCATGCCCAAGGCAGCCTACCAGCTCGCACGATTGAATGACGGATTGATCCTCGTGACCGGGCCGACCGGCTGCGGCAAGTCAACCACTTTGGCGGCAATGATCAACTTGATCAATGCGGAGCGCAACGCGCATATCGTGACCTTGGAGGACCCCATTGAGTTCATTTTTGAGCCGACCGACTCCATCATCAAGCAACGCGAGCTCGGCAGCGATGTGCTCACGTTCGCCTCGGGCCTCAAGCACACCCTGCGCCAGGACCCGGACGTTATCATGGTGGGCGAGATGCGGGATTTGGAAACCATTGCCGCCACCATGACATTGGCGGAAACCGGGCATTTGGTGCTCGCCACCCTGCACACCATCAACGCGGCCCAGACCGTGGACCGCATCATAGACGTGTTCCCGCCGTACCAGCAGGACCAGATCCGGGTGCAGCTCTCCATGTCTTTGCGCGGGGTCATCTCCCAGCGGCTCCTCGCCAAGCAAGGCGGCGGCCGCACCGCGTCCCGCGAAATTCTCATTAATAATTCGGCCGTTGCAAACCTGATCCGCGAGAACAAAATCGCGCAGATCAAAACTGTCATCCAAACCTCCGCGGAGCTCGGCATGGTCACCATGGACCAGGACATCAAACGGCTCTATAAGGCAGGAGCTATCTCCAAAGAAACTGCAACGAGCAACATGCTTGACCCGCGGACTCTTTCTACGTAATGGAAACCGCCGCCCTACAATCCATCCCCCTGTTTGCTGGCGTCTCCCCCGAGGAACTCGCGGCCGTGCAGGCGCTGTGTGAGCGCCGAGAGTACTCCCTGGGCCAAAGCATGTACCGCGCCGGAGAACTGAGCGAGCGCCTGTATGTGGTGGCTTCGGGCAGCGTGGTGGTCACCCACCAGCTGGATGGAGGCATAGTAACCCTGGCGCGATTAGGCGAGGGGTACTTTTTCGGGGAGGCCGGGCTCCTCAAGGCAAGCCAGACCCACCAGAGCGAGGCGCGGGCCGAAACCGACAACACGGAAATCCTTTCTTTGAGTAGAAAAAACTTTTTGGCGCTTGAACAAGAACACCCGAAAGCCGCGCTTGGCATTGTCCAAAAAATCGCATCCGTGCTCTCGGAGCGCCTCACCGAAGACACCACGCGCATTGCCATCATCTCGGCCATCAGTGATTTAATTACCGACCCCAAGCATCTCAATAACATCAAGCTGCTGGCGAGCGAAATACTTGCCATAACCATACGCGCCATTCCCAGCCACACCGCATTCCTCGGGCTGTACAAGCGCGAGGACCGGGAGCTTGTGGACATCGTTGCCGGCATCAACGTCACCCCAAAGCATTTGCCCATGACCCTGCCCATTGACAGCGACGCGTACCTGCACAAACTGCACACCGAGGACGGGGAACTGGCGGTCCCCTCGGGCCGATACGAAAAACAGAAAAAAGTCTTTTACGCAAAAAAGAACCTGCTCGGCCGCTCCATCAGCATTGAGGGCGAAAACATCGGCCTGCTCGTGCTCGCGGATAAGGCCCGCGGCGAATTTTCCAACCAGAACCGCTTGATGCTCGCCATCATTGCGGGCCAGATCGCGTTTGCGCTGGAAGAAGCGCGCACCCGGCAGGAGAAGCGGGCGCAGGAAGAGCTCAAGCGCGAGTACGTGGGCATGTAGCGGTTGATTTTTCTATTATGGTATGATACGGTATGATGTACTTTTGATGCGCGTACCCCTCTCCCCCGGCACGCACCCTTAGCTCAGCGGATTAGAGCGACTGGCTTCGGACCAGTAGGTCGGGGGTTCGAATCCCTCAGGGTGCACCACGCCCCCATAACTTAGTTGGTAAAGTAGCCGGCTCTTAACCGGAAGTCCTAGGTTCGAGTCCTAGTGGGGGCACCAAAAAACACCCGCCTTACCGGCGGGTGTTTTTTGATTTCAAATTATTGGGCCGCGGGCGGGTTCTGCGGCTGTGAGGATGGCGCAGCAACAAGCGGCGAGCTCGCGCGGGGCGCCCCTTTGAGCGCGTCTTTCAGCGTCTTGCCTGCCTTGAACTTAGGGACAATGACCGTAGGAATTTTAATGCGCTCGCTCGGCTTCTGCGGGTTCACGCCCATGCGGCTCCCGCGCGTGCGCGAAATAAACGAACCAAAGCCCGTAAGCACGGCTTCCTTGCCCGCGCGCATGGCGTCTATGACCACATGCACAAAAGCATCCATCACGTCTTCGGCCTCTTTCCGCGAAACATTGGCGCGGGACGCGATTTTCTCCAGCAGCTGATCTTTGTTGATTTTGTTTGGGTTAGCCATAATTCTAACTCCATTGTATACCAACCGGCCGCGCCTGGCAACACGGGCGGCCTAGACCTCAACCTCCGCGTCCAAACGGACGATGGAGGAGGCTGTGCCGGTCTTTGCGTCCACCTCAAGCACCACGGCATTCACTTGCCCAACGCCGTGCTCGTCTATCTCGTGCTTGGCGGGCATCTGGTCCAGAAACTGCCGCACGCGGCTCTCCCGAGAATCGCCGATTACCGAATCCCGCATGCCGCACATGCCTGCGTCCGTGACGTATGCAGTGCCCTGCAAAAGGAGCCGCGCGTCTGCGGTCGGCACGTGCGAGTGCGTGCCAATGACCGCGGAGACCCTGCCATCCGCGTGCCAGCCGAATGCCTGCTTTTCGCTCGTTGCCTCGGCGTGAAAGTCAACGACCACGACCTTTACCTTGGATCCGATCTCGCCAAGAATCCTGTCCAGCGCCTCAAACGGAGAATTGCTCTGCGTGCGCACGAACACCTGCCCGATGAGGTTTATGATTGCGACTTTGGTGGTTCCAACCTCAATGGTGCGCCACCCCTGGCCCGGGGTGCGGCCGAGCCAATTGGCGGGACGGATGACGGGGTGTGTTTTGCCGGAGAACAGAATCATTCCATCGTCTTGGTCGGGCCAGTGGTTGCCGCTCGTAAAAAAATCAACCCCGGCCTTTTGCATCTCCTCAAATCCGGACATGCTAAAGCCTTTGCCGTGCGCCATGTTCTCGCCGTTTGCTATCACCAAATCAAAATCATGCGCTACTTTCCACGCGGGCAATACTCGGGCCACGGCCCTGCGGCCGGGCTTGCCGTCTATGTCGCCTAAAAACAGTATTTTCATGCGCATGGAGTATACCAGATGAGCCGCAATTATGCTAGACTCACCCTATGAAACACGCGCCCGCGCTCGCACTCGCCGCATTCCTGCTGGCGCTCTAGAGGACAGCGGAGAGTTTGTGGCGGCGAGCCACACGCTCTCCATCCCGCACCCGTCCGGGTATCCGACCTATCTTCTGACCGCAAAACTCGCCTCACTGGTTCCGTTTTTGCCTACGGTTGTTGAACGCGTCAATTTCGTGTCCGCCATCTGGACCATCGCGGCCGCGGTGCTCTTGTACTATGCCCTGGCAGGGCTGTTTGCGAGCCGCCTCATCGCCTCTTCGCTTGCGCTCCTCTTCGCCACAAGCCCAATGGTCTGGCAACAGGCAACCTATGCGGAAGTGTATTCATTGAACACGTTTTTTTTCGTCTTGTTGCTCTGGTCAGGGCTCTGCTACGTTAAACGTAAGACCAACAAACGGCTGTGCCTGTTTTTCTTTGTGTACGGATTAAGCCTCACCAACCACTTTTTGCCGCTTGTTCTCTCGCCGCTCATTATCATCTGGCTCCTCAAGGAGCGTCCTTTGACCAAAAGCATAGTACTCTACCTCAAAGCATTCAGCGCATGGCTTCTCGGGCTTGTCCCTTATCTCTACATTCCCATCCGGAACCAGATGGACCCCGCATTCTCCTGGTTCGGCGGCAACGCGGAAAAAATCCTCACTTACAATATCGCCTACGGCTGGCGCCTGAACGAACACACGCTCTCGTACCTCGCTGACGTTGCGCACCAGATGAACATAAGTTTCGGGATGCTCGGCATTGCCGCATTTGTTGCCGGGATCGGAGTGATGGTGCGCTACCGGCATCCGGCGCGCTTCTGGCTCCTCGCGGTACTCGCCCTGCTCTCCATTGGATTGGTGATTGTTTTGACAAACGGCAGGCCCTACGCCGAGTTTGAGAGCCAGTTCTACCAGACGCTCTATGTCCCCTTTCTCCTTATGTCGCTCCTGCCTATTGGATGGCTCCTGCAACAATTAGCACAGAGCACGTATAGGCTCATCATCTTCTACACTACTCTGCTTGCGATTATGGCGTGGCCCGCAATTGACCTCGGCAATCGGTTCCTAAAAAATGACCGTTCGGACTACGTGCTCATGGAAAATTACACGCGGGGACTGCTTGAATCACTCCCCGCAGACGGGACGCTGTACAGCCACCATGACCACATTCTAAATGACACGCTGGTGTTTGGCCTGGCGTACCAGCAGTATGTGGCCGGAGTGCGGGATGATGTTGCCATTTATTCTCTGACGCCGGTATTCCCTCCGCCGGACGATTTTCCGCTTGGTGAAAATCGGAAACAAAACTATGAGCCAATACTCAAGCAGTACCTTGATGAGCGCTACGCCCCAGAAGACGTCAGCGCCACGTTTCCGCAACCACGGGACGGCATCCCTGCCACGGCCCCGGAAAACTATGCCGCAGACAACTTGTACTTGCCGAGCGTGAATGACAGCCTCTACCACCGCTCCCTTGTGGCCAAGTACTACTATGACCTCGCCGCGTATACGTACTCCCGAAACAACCTCCCGAGCGGCCAGCGCTTCTTGGTGCAGGCCATTGAATATGATCCGGACCAGTTCAGCGATTACTACTACCAAACCTTAGCCATGCGCAGCTACTATTTTGACAATTGACGGGATGGTAAGATGATACTAAAATGGTTTTGTCTTTGCGGTTTCTCGCTTGGGCCCGAGCGTAGCGAGGGTTAAGCGAGAAACCGAGAGGAGTAGGCGGATGAAGGGTGGAGCGGGCGAGCGCAAGCTCGCACGCGCAACCCGCAATCCGACTACGACGAGACGAGCGGGTATCGTATAGTGGCAATACCACAGCTTTCCAAGCTGTTGCCGGGGGTTCGATTCCCCCTACCCGCTCCAGGATTCCATTGATTTCATCACTGATCTGTGATACATTTACCGCGTTATGCAAACTGCAGTGCAAACATCCCCAACAGTGGCGGTGCCAAAAAAAATCCGTGAAAAAGGATTTGTAGTGTTGGGTTTGGACGAGTACGAGGCGCTGAAGAGCGCGGCAATCCCCACCTACCATCTTACCGGAGCCGCTGCGGAAGAATTGGACCGCGAGGTGGAACAGGCCCTCAAGGAAGACCGGGAAGGCAAGACAATAGAGGCTTCTTCAATACGTGAAGCAATGTCAGTCTATGATGCACAAGGAGGTATCAAGGATTAAATACAGTCCGCAATTTTTACGATCAGCCAAAAAACTCCCCCGCCATATTCAGACAAAGCTGGAGGCGCGGGAGTTGATTTTTAAGAATAACGCTTTTGACACCCGTCTTGAAACGCATAAATTGCACGGCAAAAACCGCGAGGCCTGGGCATACTCCATAGATCATAGTTATCGGGTTAAATTTTTATTCAACGACAACGGAAGTGTGTTGTACATCAAGGCCGGCACGCACGATGAGGTGTATTAATTAAACGCACCCGCTCCACAATAAAACTTTTTTTAAATTTGCCGACCATTTCGGTGACGGCGCGCCAAAATGAAAACATCTTTTAATGAAAAACAGTTAGAAATTTTGACAGAGCTTGGACTTAGTAAAATCCAGGCGATTTTGTATTTAACCTCGCTAAAACACGGAATATTATCTGTTTTGGAATTATCTAAAATCACCAAGATAAATAGACAACAAATTTACTCAGAAGCAGAAAAATTAGTTGATCTTGGAATTTACGAGCTGACGCGGAAGCAAGGAAGAAAATATATCCCCGCAAATCCAGCGAAATTAGTAAAAGTTGGAAAGAAAAAAATTGATGAGACCGAAAAAATTTTAACAAAGTTGTCGGTAATCTTGCCTGAATTTGAGGCTTTTTCAGAACCAAAGAAAAATAAAGTTGTTGTGAAATATTTTCAGGGTTTGCCAAAAATTAAAGAAACGTATGAAGAAGAATTGGCGGCTTCTAAAAATACAGAAGTTTTATCTCTTGCCGGTTCAATTGACAATATTTTTGAATTTTTCACTGAATCATACTGGGATAAGTGGAATAAAAAATTTATAAAACATGACTCAAGAAGTCGGATGCTAGTCCACAATTCTGATATTGCTCGCAAGACCGCCGAGGATGACAAACGATACAAACGAGAAACTCGGTGGCTTCAGGATTTTCCTCTTAAAGTAAATATTGATGTTTTCAATAATACTGTTCTTATTGTCTCTTTTCACGACGAAATTGCTATTTGGATTGAAAGCCATATGTTGGCACAATCCTATCGCATAATGTTTAATACTCTTTGGGAAGTCGCAAAACCCTTCAAATAATAAAAATGTTGTAAAGAAACTTACAACTTTTATACCTTAAATTTCCTTGTATTTACTGACTTATTTGGCGCCTTCATGGCGTTTTTTCTTTTTTTATTACGCGAATTGGCTAATCGTGAAAAAATCATAGTGAGCAGTACAAACCGCAAACAAAGGAGATTGTTATGCCGCCAAGTGGATTCAGTGAGAAAGCCGTGAAGGGCGCCCTTGTCTTCGTGCAAAGTTGTTACGAAGACCTGCTGGAGGAAGTTCGCTCCGGAAAGCACGCAAGCTACGAGGAGGGTATCGAGTTCGAGATCACACAGATCGAGAAAGCCCTCATAAAGCTCCACATCGACGCCGAGGGGAACCTCGTCGAGCGATAAATTCAACAGACCCGAGCAAGTCTTAAAACTGCTCTTTTTTATTTGTCTAAATTTTCATACGGGTTGGCGAGGTTTTATTGATGGACATGTTTAAGGTATGCTACCATACATGCATAATCACAAACTCCTATGAAACAAAAAATGCTGTCAGCCATATTTATCCTGCTCTTCCCGCTCTTCGGCGTTGCGTACTACTACAAGCTGCTGGGAGAAAGCACGGACATTGATAAGACGTTCCTGACCCTCTCAACATTCCTATTCGCGCTCTTTACCGGATTTTTTATTTCACGCCAAGCCAGCCGGTATGGTGAGATACGCAGGCTGACCGCTGATTTTGACGGCAACATGTCCGGCATCTACCGCTTGTTCCAGCATCTGGGAAAAGACGCGCAACACGCGTCCGGAGGCATCATCAAAGAGTACTACAAAAAAATAACCAAAAACGGCTGGGACTACTCATTCACCCATAAAACAACCACCATCACCGACCTGCATGCTCTGCTTGAAAAAACCACCGACAAAAACACGGGCGGCAGCATGGCAAGCATGGCCGCATCCCGGATTATAGTAGGCCTGCAGGAACAGCAAAAAACGAGAAAAAATCTGGTTACCCTGCGCGAAGAAAGGATTCCGGGATTCCAATGGATGCTCATCTGCATCCTTACCGCAATTCTCGTGCTCACGGTTTCCGCGATCCCGTCAGCGGCGATTGTGCTCGGCTCCGCCGTAAAGGCCGCGTTCATCGTATCCATCCTGGTGGTGGTGGCCCTGCTGAAACAACTAGACAATCTTACGCTGTTTACGGGCGCTATCGGCGAACACTCGGCGCGGGATGTGGTTGAAATTATTGAGGGGAAAAAATAATCGCAGTCTTATGCTCGCCTACGCAATCATCGCAACACTCGCCGTAAGCCTCATCTCGCTCACCGGCATCCTGCTCCTCGCAAAGGAGGCGCACGCAAAAACATGGATCAAGAGGCTCATCGGGCTTGCCATCGGAACCCTGCTCGGAGCCGTGTTTTTTGACCTCCTGCCCGAAGCCATGGAATCGTTTGATGAGCCGCACACCGCATCTCTGATTATTCTTGCGGCAATCGTGGGGTTCTTTGCCATAGAAAAAGCAATCCACTACCACCACTGCATGTGCGATGACGAGGAAAAAGGGCACCGCAAGACCCACCTCATCATAAACAACCTCATCGGCGACGGACTGCACAATTTTGTTGACGGCACTATTATCGCGAGCGCGTTCCTGGTGGATGTACGGCTCGGCATCAGCGCCACGATCGCGGTTGCCTTGCATGAAATTCCGCAGGAAGTTGCCGACTTCTCCATTCTGGTGTATGCCGGAATGTCGCGGCTCAAAGCAGTGCTCTACAATCTGCTCTTCGGCCTGACGAGCGTGCTCGGCGCAATCCTGGTGTTCGTCTTTTCCGACTCCGTTGAGAGCCTGGTGCCCATACTCCTTGCGGTTGCAACCGGAAACTTCCTGTACCTTGCCATGGCAGATCTGGTTCCTGAACTGCACCACGAGCAGAACCCCCGTAAAGTCTGGATGCAGCTGGTGTGGGTTGGTTTGGGAATTCTGATCTTGTATGCCATCGGCCAAGTGGCGGGGAACGAGTAAAAAGGTGTATACTGAATGCATGCGCAAAAATATAGCACTGCTCACCTTGTCCATACTCGCGGCAGCCACGCTCGCGGCTGATGCTGCGGCCGCGCAGGAAACCGTACCCGGATACGAAGACAAAATCTTCAAAGCCCGGGTGATTGAAATTCTTGACGAACAGACAATCACCGATGAGTACACGGGCACGAACGCAATGCAGCAGAACCTCCGCGTGAGAGGCCTTGAGGGCGAGTGGAAAGATGCGGAGTACGAGACTGAAGGCATCTCGGACGTGATTATCTCCGAGAGCAAGACGCACGACGTTGGAGAAACCGTGTACGTCAACCAGAGCATACGGCCGAACCAGGAAGATCGGTTCTTTGTGATGGACCACGTGCGCACCAAGTCCTTGTGGTGGATGGCCGCGCTCTTTGCGGGAGCAGTGCTGGTTGTCGCGCGATGGAAGGGCCTGCGCGCGCTCGTGGTGCTCGCAGCCACGTTCGCCATTATCATCAAACTTATTATTCCCCAGATTATTGCGGGCCAAAGCCCGCTTGCGGTAAGCATCTTCGGATCAATCAGCATCCTCTTTCTCGCCATCTTCGTCACCGAGGGCATCAGCAAAAAAAGCTGGGTCGCGTTCGGAGCTATTTTGATCGCGCTGCTCGCGGTCATCGGCCTCTCGGAGTGGTTTACCGCTCTTGCCAAACTCTCCGGCGTTGCGACCGAAGAGGCAATGTACCTCATGAGCGTCGGGGAGTACGCGTTCAACCTGCGCGGGCTTTTGCTTGCGGGCATGGTCATTGGAGCCCTGGGTGTTCTGGATGACACGGTGGTGAGCCAGGTCTCGCTCGTCAAGGAACTCGTCAAAGCAAAGCCGGACATGCGGCGCGCGGCTGTGTTTAAGACAGCCATGCGGGTGGGCACGGACCATATCAACGCCATCATCAATACCCTGTTCCTCGCGTACGCGGGCGTCTCGCTCCCGCTCCTGGTGCTCTTCGTGATTTACGACCAATGCGCACGCTCGCCGGCTCAATCGCGCTCGTGCTCTCCGTGCCCATTGCCACAGTACTCGCGGTTGCCGCGTTCTGCCGCGGCCGAGCATCTTAAAAGTAGTGTAGAGCGAACCCATGAACACGCGATCCATCGGAATCAAGTACTACCTGCTCAAGGAGATCAACCCCCTCATCCGGCTCATCATTGTGTCGGACATTTTGATCGTTGGCGGCACGGCCATGCTCGCCCCGATTTTCGCGCTCTTCATTGAGGGGTACATCCGCGGGGGCAACGAGCAGGTGGCTGGCGTTGCAGTGGCCCTCTTCCTCATCACCAAGAGCCTGTTCCAGATCCCGGTTGCAACCATGATTGACCGCATCCGGGGGGAAAAAGACGATTTTGTGATCCTGGTGCTGTTCTCTCTGTTAATGTCCTTGACCCCGCTTCTGTACCTCGCGATCAGCGAACCCTGGCACCTCTACGTGGTGCAGGTGGTGCTCGGATTCTTTACGGCCATGACCTTCCCCTCGTTCATGGCAATCTTTACGCGGCACATTGACCGCGCCGTACACCATTGGATTCCACGCGCTCATCGTGGCTGTGGTGTCCATCTCAACGGTGGGCTCGCTCATGCTCGTCTCCATAAAGCCCTACCTGCAAAAGCGCTAAGCGCATCCGCGCAATTCACTACATCACGCCATGTGTGGTATACTATATGGTACCATGGCAATTTTTGACGCGGTGCTAACGTTTGTCCTTGATGTGTACCGAGAGCTCCAGCTCGCGGGCGACCCTTTTTACGCTGCTCTGATTCTTGTAGTGAACGGGCTCTGGATTCCGATTGTGTTCATCATGTTCGCGAACGCGAAAATCGCGTGGCAGGAATGGCGAATGGGCGTATACCACGATGCCAGGCGGCGCTTCATCCTGCTCGCCATTGACGTGCCCCGCCTGAACGAGCAATCCCCCAAAGCCGTGGAAAACATATTCACGCAGCTGCACGGCGCGCTCCCGGGCCACAACACCAAGTACCAAGAGTGGTGGCTCGGAAAAACTCCGGATTACTTCAGCGTTGAGCTGGTGTCCATTGAGGGCTATGTCCAGTTTTTGGTGTACACGCAGGAAGAGTACCGCGACATGGTGGAGAGCGCGTTCTACTCCCAGTACCCGGACGCCGAAATCACGCAGGTGGAAGACTACGTGTACGGCCAAAACGGGGAGTTCCGAAACATTGTCTTCCCGAGCAAGGAGTACGATCTGCTCGGCTGTGAATTCGTGTCTACCCGGCCAAGTGTGTACCCTATCCGCTTGCACATAGACTTTGAACATTCACTCTCCCAGGAATTCAAAGACCCCATGGCCGCACTGCTTGAGAGCATGAACAAGATCGGCCCCGGGGAGCAATTCTGGTTCCAGTGGGTCATTACCCCGGAGTACGACGAAAACTGGCAGGTCGCATCAAACCGGGAGGCTATGAAAATCGCCGGAAAAAAAATAGAGGCTTCGGAAAATGTGGTTGATAAAGCAGTGGGCGCCCTCGTCAGCCTCATTGACGCAATCGGCACTGCGGCGTTCCCGTTCTACAACCAGAGCGAGGAATCGCGAGAGCTGGATCGGGAACTGCCGAGCTTAATGCTCCACCTGACCCCGGCCGAGCAGCGCCGGATTGAAGCAATCCAGATGAAAGCGGACAAGCACGGCTTCTGGACAAAATTCAGGTACATCTACATCGCAAAAAAGGGCATTGCCTCCAAGGCGCGGGGTTTGGCGCCTATTACCGGCGCCATGAAGCAATTCAGCGCGCTCAATCTGAACACGCTCAAGCCGCACAGGTATACCAAAACATGGGGGTTATATTATATGATGGTGGAAAAGCGCGTGGCGCGCCGACAGAACAACCTCATCCGCGCGTACCAGGAGCGGGCCCGCAGCGCCGGCTCAAACGGCATTGTGCTGAACACCGAGGAGCTGGCAACGCTTTACCACTTCCCGACCGAGGTGGTAAAGGCTCCGCTCGTTTCCCGCACCCTGTCCAAGCGCGGGTCAGCTCCTGTCTCCTTGCCCGTGGAAGGGGGGCCCCGGACATTGCGCACGTCCCTGGACGCACAGCCCGCGCAAGGCGCGCATTCCCGCCCCGCCACAGTCCAGGAGGCGCCAGCATCGCACCACGGGCAAGCCCCGAGCAACCTGCCGTTTGTATAAACAAAAAACATACGCTCCCCCTGCTGGGGAGCGTATGTTGGTATACTCTTCTCTTTTTCTATGACGTATTATTTCGTAATAACATAGCATAAGGTCTACGTGCTTGATGAGAGCAAGACTGCCTCGCATCTTTCTCCAGAGGCAGTCTTGTTTGTTTTCCGTTGGTTTTTGAAAGAACACAATTCTGTCCCGGCGCAGATGCCGCCGGGCATTATAATCATCCTATTTGTTTTGATTTTTGGCCATAATTGGCGCGTAGATGATTGGCGTTTGCTACCTATGCTCATCTCTAGAATATGAGCATACGAAAAGGCACTTCACGGGTTGCGAAGTGCCTGGTAGGAAACATACCTAAAGGAAGTATAGCACACCTTTAGACAAAAGTCAAGAATTTAGGTATGGTGTAGCCATGCTGACTGAACAGCGCATCGCAAAAAACACCCTGTACCTGGCCACAGGAAAGGTGCTCTCAACCGGCCTCGGCGTATTGACCGTGGCATTGCTCTTGCGGTATCTGTCGGTTGATGACTACGGCAGGTACACCACAGTGCTTGCATTTATCCTGCTCTTCGGCACGTTTGTTGATTTTGGGCTGAACCTTACCACCACCCAGGACATCTCACTGCCCGGCACTGATGTTGAGAGGACCATTTCCGCGATATTCACCTTGCGCCTCTTGGTGAACATTGTTTTGGCGCTCTTGCTGCCGGTTATTCTGCTTGCGTTCCCGTATGAACAAACCGTCAAGAACGCGATTTTGATTTCATCGGTGCTGTTTTTTACGTCTTCCTTGTTCCAGGTGCTTGCGAGTTATTTCCAGAAAGAACTGCAGGCAGGTAAAGTCGCGTTCGCGGAACTTGTGGGGCGGGTTGCGCTGCTTATGACAACTATGACAGCGATTTACTTTGGGTTCTCATTTATTGAAATCATGCTCACCATTGTTGCCAGCTCTTTAACCCAATTCTGGGTGTTGGTGCGGTTTACGGCCCGCGCCATCAAACTGGAACTGGTTGTTGACCGAGCTATCTGGGCGCGCATCATATCAAAAACCTGGCCAATCGCTTTGTCTGTGATTTTCACGACCATTTACTTTAAGGGTGATGCTATCATCCTCTCGTTGACCAGGCCGTACCAGGATGTGGGCATCTACGGGGCAGCGTACAAAATCCTGGAAGTGCTGATAACCGTTCCCATCCTGTTCATGGGCTTGGTATTACCCCTGCTCTCGCGGCAGTTCAGCCAGAATGATACAAAAGGATTCAACAGCACCATCCAAAAGGCATGGGACGCGCTGGTGTTAGTGACCGTCCCCCTGGTGGTGGGAACCCTTATCCTTGCTGAACCCATAATGACACTCATCGCGGGCAGCGGATACGAGCCTTCAGCCGGCGTTCTTCGCATCCTTATTGTGGCTGCGGGGTTCATCTTTTTGGGCAGCCTGTTTGCTCACGCCGTGGTTGCCATTGGAAAACAGAAGCAGATGATTAAGTACTACGCGCTCGCGGCCGCTCTGGCTGTGATCTTGTACATCATCTACATTCCGGCCTACACCTACTATGCCGCGGCAGGCGTAACCGTGCTCTCGGAGTTTTTGATTGCCCTGGCAGCAGGAATCATGGTGTGGCGCGCATCCTGGTTCAAGCTTTCTCTAAGAGGATTGTTAGCATCACTCGGTGCGAGTACTGTGATGGGAGCAGTCCTGTACGCGCTCGCGGGCCAGAATGTGCTGGCGGCACTGCTCGCGGGTACTGCCGTGTACGGCCTTGGGGTGTGGGTAATGCGGTCGCAATTCTCATTTGTCGGGTATGAGCATGCGGACCATCGGTAAAACGCGCGACCCGTGGGCGCAGGCCGTACAGGCGAGTATTCCGGGCGCGGCCAAAACAAAAACGGTCCTGCTTGTCGGAAGCGCGGCGCAAATTTTTGCTACGCTGTTTTTCTGGATTGCCGGTTACCGGATTCTCTGGCTGGGGAGCCACAACGCACCTGCCGGCATAAAGGGTATTAAACCCTGTGTTAGCTCCTCGGCTCGGAAATGGAAAAGATTACTTTTCCATTTCACTCGCCCTACGT
Organism: Parcubacteria group bacterium; assembly: GCA_016181765.1. Classification (NCBI taxonomy): domain Bacteria; species Parcubacteria group bacterium. The sequence continues at coordinate 47,539 of JACOYR010000006.1, forward strand.
CGCTAATAACAAAACAGCTCATGCGCATTACAAGCCACGCAGCGCATGCAATCCTCGCCCCGAACCAGGCAATTGAAGCCCAGTATCTGAAAGCCGGGATTTCTGACAAAAAACTCTCACTCATCTATCCCCCGTGCGAAACTGAAACGCTTGATGCGCACAAGGACGGTAACGCATTTACCATTGTTTGCGACGGCGAAACCGGCATAGAGTATGGTTTGGGCATGATTATGCGCGCTGTCCGGGACGCCCAAGACATCCTCGGAAATATACGGCTCGTCATCGGCGGCACCATCACTGACCGCGGCCGCATTGAGTGGCTTGCCAAGGAACTTGGGCTCTCGGACTCGCTCAAGCTCGTGCCCGCGCGGGGGTATGATTGGATTGCGCAGGGTGACGTATTTTTGTTCATGCGGAATGGCAGTGGCCAGATTCCGCTTTCCTTGGCGCACGCCCTGGCATATGGCAAGCCCATCATCACTAATGACGCGCTCAATCACCGCGAATTTGTGGTTCACCGCAAAAACGGCATCCTGCTTAAGGATGCTAATAGCGATATGCTCTCCCAGGCCCTCATCAACTTTGGCCGCAAGCCGGAATGGTTGGCTGAATTGGGGCGCGAATCCGCGCAATTCGCTGCGGAGCGGTTTAGTCCGGATGCCGTGCGGAAAAAAATTGAGGCGCTGATCCCGTAGGACCAGCGCCTGTTCTCCAAACGACAGTGCCGCTTACTCCGCGGCCACACCGAGCCGAGCGAGCGCCCGGTGCCCGATGTCGGGCCGATGATACTCGCCTGCAAACGAAACGCGGGCTACTCCCTCGTACGCGCGCTGGACTGCGGAGGGAATGGAATCAGCCAGAGCCGTGATGCCGAGCACCCGGCCGCCATCCGTTACCCACGTCTCATCGCGTAAAGACGTGCCCGCGTGGAACGCCATGAGGTCGCCCCACGTGCCAAACTCCCCCAAACCGGAGATGGGCTTGCCTTTCTGGTACGCGCCCGGATACCCGCCGGATGCCATGACCACGCACGCGGCCGCACGATCCAGATCCAGCTCAAGGGGACCAAACTCACACAGCCAGCCGCGTGCCGCTGCCAGGCACAGCCCCGCGAGATCAGACTCAAGCAGCGGGAGCACTACCTGGGCCTCGGGGTCTCCGAACCGGCAGTTGAACTCAACCACCTTGGGCCCGTCTTGCGTAATCATGAGCCCGACATACAGCACCCCGCGGTACGGCGTGCCGCGCCGCCGCATTTCCGCCAGCACCGGATGAATGATCAGCTCCCCGACCTCGGCAACCAAGGCCGGAGTCATCACTGGAGCTGGCGCATATGCACCCATGCCCCCGGTGTTCAGGCCAGTATCGCCCTCGCCGACTGCCTTGTGGTCCTGTGCCGGTATGAGGGTCGCAAACTCCTCCCCGTCGCAGATGGCGAACAAGGATGCTTCCTCGCCGGACATGAACTTCTCCACGACGATTGAATGAACCGCCTCACCGCCGTGGACGCGCTCAAGCAGCAGTTTGGTGATGGCGTGCTCAAGCGCCTCATCGGTGGCCGCGGGAAAAACGCCTTTTCCGCCAGTCAAACCAGATGGCTTTACCACGGCCACCAAACCCGCGTCCCAGAACCGACGCACAACCCGGCGGACAGCTGCCGGGTTGGGATTCTCGACGAGCTCGTACGGAGCAGTGGGAACGCCAATCTCACGCATGAGGCCTTTGGCAAACCCCTTGTCAGTCTCAAGCCTGGCCGCAGCCATGGTGGGACCAAACACCAGAAGCCCGACCGCCTGGAACGAATCCACAATACCTGCGGCCAACGGATCTTCGGGCCCCACGATGACGAGGTCAATCTCCTGCCGAAGCGCCCAGTCCCGCAACTTGCCGATCTCAACCCAAAGTTCCGTGAGCCGGGAGAACGGGATGTCTAGCCTGAACTGCGGCAGCACTCTCGCCACTTGAGAAATGCCATCACTGCCCGGCGCGCAGTAGAGGTCGCACTCCGGGCGCTGCTTTTGAATCAGCCAGCAGATGGCGTGCTCTCGGGCGCCCTTGCCAATAACGAGAATCCTCAAAACCCTCTTGAGAGCCCCGCGAATGCTCATGTCGTCCTCCAAGAGATGATGAGTCAGGGATTGATCTTGAGCGCGGGCGCGTTGGCCTGCCCTACGAGGCCCTCTTCGCCCGGGCGCACGAACGGCTCAGCGTAGTACCGCTCTGATCTCCACAAGCGGCAGCGCAGGGAAAGAATCTGGAGCGTCTCAATTTGCACCTCCCACTCAATGGGCAGTGCGCGCGCTTGTAGCGTCTCGGGCGTGTCGCCGTCGTGGATGGGAACCATGCCGCACCTGATGACCTCGCCCCGGTCAAACTTCTCGTGCACGCGCTGGGATATCACCAGGGTGTGGTTAACCATCCTGCCCCCGCGCTCCGCGAGCAGCCGCCTGAACTCAAGGACTGCCGCGTGCGGCCGCTTGCCGTACATGCCCTTGCCGCCGAACCAGTGCGGAGCCGGGTGCTGGTTGTTGCCCGAATACAGGCGTACCACATCCGGCGGAGTCAATTGGAGCCAGCCGTACTGGCCATACCACGCAATGTCGCGCGCGTGGAAGGACTCGATGATGGCCTCGCCGTACGCCCTGTGGCTCGGGTAGTCCTTGCGCCGGAGCATCACGATGTCCTGCGCCGCCATACCTAGTTCGCGCGCTTTGTCGCACGCTCCACAAGGCCGGTCCACCAACAGCAGACGGGGCTCAATGTTGACAATCCTGCCGCTCGCGATCGCCTGCATGATAGCCTGAAACGTGGTTCCGCCGCCGGAAGCGCAAAACGCCATGGGTATCATCTGGGATTTCTCCCGCGTAAAAAGTGAATGAACTTTCCATGCCTATCGGACAATTACCATACCATATTTTTAAATTTCCGCAACCACAAAAAGCCCGAACGCACGGGTCTGTTATAGTATACGCTTACTCCGCGATAATCGGCTCTAACTCCAAGGTGATGCCGAACTTCTGGCGGACCGCAGTGCGGATAACCCCGGCAAACTCCAGAAGCTCTTCTGTAGTGCCGTTGCGATTCACCAAAGCCAGGGTGTGGTTTTCGGAAATCCCGACCGCTCCGTGCGCATGCCCCCTCTGGAAGCCCGCATGCTCTATGAGCCAGGCAGCCGGAACCTTGATGCGGTGCTCGCTGGTTTCAAAAAACGGGATTTCTTCGGCAACCTGCTTGCGGCTTGCGTGCCACCGCGCCGAGAGCGCGGCAAATTCTTTCTGCGAGAGTACAGGATTGGTGAAGAACGACCCGCAGGAACGCGAGTTCGGGTCGCGCGAATCCAGCACCATTGATTTTGACTTGCGCAGCGCCAACACCGCTTTGCGGATCTGTTTCAGGCTGACATCCAATGTGCCAAACAGGCCCGTGAGCTTGTCTGAAAGCTGGGCGTAGTGGACAACCGGCTTTGCCCCATTGAATAGGCGGTACGTGACTTCGGTGATGATGTACCTGTCCTTGCTGTACCCCTTGAACCGGCTCATCCGGTACCCGAACTCGCACTGCCCGTTGGTGAAGCTCGCCTCTTTGAGCGTCCTGCGGTCCAAGGCTTTGACGTGGAAAATGACGTCAGAAACTTCCTGGCCGTACGCACCCACGTTCTGGATGGGAGTTCCGCCTACCGAACCCGGAATGCCGGAAAGTGCCTCAATGCCCACAAGATTTTTGGCAATTGCCTTCTTCACGACATCATCCCAGATCTCGCCCGCTGCCGCGGCAACAAACGTGTACCCGTCACTGGCTTTGAATTTGACGCCTTTCAAATCAACTTTGACGACCAGGCCGTTAAACCCCTCGTCCTTGAAGACGGTGTTGCTGCCGCCGGAGAGGATCCACACCGGCATATTCTTCTTGTCCGCATACTGCAAAGCCTTCTTTAGTTCATCAATCGTTTCAACCGCAACAAATTCCTCGGCAATTCCGCCGAGTTTTATAGTGGTTAAATCAGCTAGCTTGATGTTCTTCTTTGGCTTCATGGATGTAGTGGCGGAGAGGGTGGGATTTGAACCCACGAGGACTTTGCAGCCCTACCGCTTTTCGAGAGCGGCGCTTTCAACCACTCAGCCACCTCTCCTCGTCACAGTCGGACTCTAGCTTCCGTGTCCGAGTGAAACTCGGCCACTTCAGCTGTCGTCCGCCTTTTCCTCACAGTTTTGCGCTTAACCGACCTGCGGTCGGCCCAAGCGCAAAACTGAAAAAGACTACTGCAAGAATACTTAAAAAACCAAAAAAAAGCAACCCAAAACATGGACAAAAGAGCCGGATTATCATATACTGCACTTATGAAAAAACAGCAGACCATACGGAAAGCGATTATCCCGGTGGCAGGGTTTGGCACGCGATTTTTGCCCGCAACCAAGGCCCAGCCAAAGGAAATGCTCACATTGGTTGATAAGCCGGTCATCCAATACATTGTTGAGGAAGCGGTTGCCTCGGGCATCACGGACATCATCCTCGTCACCGGCCAGAACAAACGCGCCATTGAGGACCACTTTGACCGCAACTTTGAACTGGAGTACCGCTTAAAGCAGAAAGGGAAGTTTGAAGCCCTGGATGAGCTGGAGGCAATCACCAACCTCGCGAACTTCTACTACGTGCGCCAAAAGACCCCGCTCGGAGACGGGCACGCCGTTCTGCAGGCAAAAGACCTGGTTGCCCCGGATGAGCCGGTTGCCGTGCTCTTCGGAGACGACATCGTGGTGGGAAAAACTCCTGCCTTAAAACAACTCATTGATGTATACGAAAGATACCAAGACGTGGTCCTGGCCGTTGACCGCGTGCCAAAGAGCGAGGTGGAAAGCTATGGCATTATTGATGTTGCGTCAAGCAACGGAAAAACGCATGAGATACAAGGCTTTGTGGAAAAACCGAGCCCCAAAAACGCCCCCTCCAACCTCGCGTGGATCGGAAAGTGCATCATCACGCACGAAATCTTTGGCATCCTCTCCAACATGAAGCGCGGCAAGAGCGGGGAAATCAGGCTTGCGGACGCGTTCGCTCTCCTGCTCAAAAAACGCACGCTCTACGCCTGCGAACTGGAAGGCCAACGTTTTGACTGCGGCTCTAAACTCGGATTCCTCAAAGCAACGGTCGCGTTCGGCCTCGCGCACCCGGAGCTCAAGCGTGACTTCGCAAAATACCTAAAAAGTATTAGAATAAAGTAGAGCATGGCAAAAATAAAAACAACCAAACTCCTCGCCTTTCTCCTGGTGCTCCCGCTCTTGGGCCTCGGGTGCAAAGGGTCGGGAACCGTATCCAAAGACGCGCTTGCGCCCGTAACGTTAAAGTACTGGCGCGTGTTTGATGAACCGAGCGACTTTACGGACGTGATCGCCGCGTTCAAACAGACCTACCCCCACATCAACGTAAGCGTGCGCAAACTGCGGATTGAGGAGTACGAAGATGCCATCATCCGCGCCCTGGCAGAGGGCAACGGGCCGGACATCATCTCTGTGCACGCGGCCCAGCTCAAGCAGTACCAGAATCTGCTCTCCCCTATGCCGCAAAGCGCCACCCTGCCCGCAACCATCATTGAGAACAACAACAAGAGGTCTGTAATGCTCCAAACCGTCAAACTGCCGAGCAGCCAAGACCTGCGGACCGCATTCATTGATACCGTCGCAACCGACGTCATGTTGGGCGGGCAAATCTACGGCCTGCCGCTCTCGGTTGACACTATGGTGCTCTACTACAACCGCCAGCTCTTAAACCAGGCAAACGTCCCCGCAGCTCCCCGCACATGGGAGGAGTTTAAGGAAGCGGTCAAGGTTCTCACCACCCAGGACCAGAACGGCAACATCATCCAGTCAGGCGCAGCCCTGGGAGGGGCGCGCAACATCAACCGCAGCCCGGACATCCTCGCGGCGCTTATGATGCAGAACGGCACGGAGATGACCCGGTCGGGCCGCGTCGCCTTTAACGAAGTTCCGGCGAGCCTCTCAAGTTCGTCCGTGGCGCCCGGGCGGGACGCGCTGCGCTTTTACACGGACTTCGCGTCCCCAGCCAAGGAAGTGTACGCCTGGAACGAGAACCTGCCCGAGTCTTTGGACGCATTCGCAAACAGCCAGCTCGCGCTCTTCTTTGGGTATGCCTACCACTTGCCGCTCATCCGTTCCCTGGCTCCGGGCATTGACCTTGGCATCACCAAACTCCCCCAGATAGCAGCCGCCGGCCGCCAGGTGAACATTGCCAATTACTGGTTTGAGGGCGTCACCAAGCAGTCCGAACATAAGGACGAGGCATGGGGCTTTATCCAGTTCGCCGCATCAGAACAAGGCGCGGCTCTGTTCCTCGCAAAATCCGGCAAGCCGACCGCCCTGCGCAGCCTCATTGCCAGCCAGCGGGCCAATCCGGAACTGGCCCCGTTTGCGGACCAGCTCTTAACGGCCCAAAACTGGTACCACGGCGGAAACGCCGCTGCCATGGAAGAAGCGCTCCGCACCGCCATTAGCCAGGTGGTCGCGGGGAGCCTGGAGCCTGACGCCGCCATTGACCAGGCCGCCCAAAATGTCGGCTTAACGTACTGACATGCCGTACCTCCTGCCCATCGTAGCGCTGCTCGCACTGCTGGTTCCCGAACCCGCAGCAGCAGACTCCCTGCTCCGAATCTGCACCGCAACCGGCAACTGCGGGGTGTGCGATGTGGTGGCAACCGCAGTCACGCTCGGCAAGTGGCTCATTACCGGATCAGCCGGACTAGCCTTGGTGGTGATTGTGTGGGCATCAGTCGGGCTCGCAACGAGCGCCGGAAACCCGGAAAAAATAGGGGAAGCCAAAAAACAGGTCGTGTGGTCCGTGCTCGGAGTGGGATTGGTGTTCGCGGCGTTCTATTTGGTGATGTGGATTGTCATTGCGTTCGCAAACCCCTCCAACCAGTTCAAGTACGCAAAAAATCCGTCCGATGCCGCGGTTGCCGAAACCGGAGGCTTGGCCGGTTTTCTGGGCGGGACCGCATGGTGGAACCTGTGCAGCGAGGCTGATTTGCGCGCAAACGGCGACCGAGCAAGGTCCGCGGACAATATAACCGCGGACTGCAAGTACTGGGGAGACGGCACGCCCTGCAAGACAAACCGCAAGAGCATCTGCTTGAGCGGAACGTGCACGCCAGTCGGAGACAGCAAAGTTCAGGCGAGCATAACCGCGCTCGGCGGATACCCCCTTCCAACAGACCCGTCCGCGTGCGACTATGTGGCCGCGGTTGACCGCGTGTTTGAAAACTACTCGTGCCAGCCGAATGCCGCATGCAATCCGGAAAAAATAGAAAAGGGGTTCTGCCCTCCCGGAGGCACAGTGTGCTGCGAGCCGTCCACCTTCACCCCGCGGGTGCGGCCAACCGCGGCCCCAGAGGTTTTGGTTCCAACGGCGCCCGGAGTACCCGGAGCTGGAGGTGATGAAATGGCAATCCGCACGACACTCGGAAATGCGGGCATAGAAGTCAATAAAGCCCCTTGTCCGGACATCCTTACCTCAACCGACTGCACGTCAGTCGCCGGACTGTCGCAGAGCACGGTTAATAAACTGATTGAAGCCCACACCACATACAACGGGCGCATCTACATTACCGGAGGGACCGAGCGAGGCCCCCATGCCCAAAACACCACGCACGGCAATCAGAACGTGGTTGATATCCGCAACAAGCAAGAGGCGCGAGATGCCCTGGATCAGATGGGGCTCGTGCGCATGACCTCGTTTTCAAACGGCTATGCGAGGGGCTCCAACTGGTACATCTGCGACACCAACGGCCAGGCTGTAAGCTGTGGTACTGCAAGCCACTTACACGTAGAATTTTAACCAACCCTAGAGAGCCTATGATCACAAAACTATTCTTCACCAGCCTCGCTATCCTGCTCCCCGCGGCACAAGCCCTGGCACAGAACAGCTACGGCAGTGCCGATCTCAATCCGCTCGGAAGAATTGAGGGCCCGCAGGAGCTCTATGGCCGCTTTTTGCAATTTTTCCTCGGGTTCGTTGGGGTCGGCGCGCTCGGGTACTTCATCATCGGCGGCATTATACTCTTGATGTCCCAAGGGAACCCTGAAAAGGTAAAAATGGGCAAGGACACGCTGGTCTGGGCAATCATCGGCATGTTCGTGGCGTTCGCAAGCTACATCATCCTGCGGTTCGTGCTGGAGATCATCATCACCCCGACCGGCGCGTAGTTATCAACAGAGTGATTTTGCAAAAAATGCCGCAGTGTTGTATAATTCATGCATCATAAACCAATTATTTATTAAACTTTGATACTATGATTACGCGAACAACAAAACTGGCATGGAAAATGATTTTGAGCGGGTTGTTTTCCGCAAGCTTCCTGGCGCTCGCGCTTGTTCCGGCTACAACGTCTGCCGCCGTAGGTGACGACTGCACGGACACCAAATCGTGCCCCACCGGGGGAGAAGTGTGCATCCGCAACGCTAATGACGGAACTCCCGGAGATGCAACTGATGCCTTTTCTTTCGTCTGCACCACCCCGCAGGCCACCCAGTATGGTTTAGGCGAGTTTACTGATGTCGGTCTCGGCCAGACCCAGGACCTCAAGGGCTCTATCGCGAACATCATCAACATCATCCTCGGATTCCTCGGGATTGTGGCGGTCATCATCATCCTGGCCGGCGGATTCAAGTGGATGACAGCCGGAGGCAACGAGGACAAGGTCGGCGAATCGCGGCAGATGATCATCCAGGGCATCATCGGATTGGTGGTGGTGTTTGCGGCCTGGGCAATCGCGAGCTTCGTGGTTTCCAACCTCCAATCAGCAACCACCTAGCCGCCTCCCCCCTCTCTCCTGCCTATGCACAACCCCCGCCAAATCAGCGGGGGTTGTTTGTTGCGTCCAAATCCTGTTTTTGGTATACTATACACACTGTTATTATCCACAAAGGTCTATGATGAAAACTATAAGCATTTTGGCGTCTGGGGCCGCATTTTCAATCCTGCTCCTCCTTGCGCCATCGGCAACAAATGCCGCTCCTGTTGATGAAGATGGGGTCTGTCAGCTTTTTCCGGTTACCGCAGACGAAGCATGCGGGCCGGGTTTGGTATGCGAACAAACGCCGACAAGCGCCGCGGGCCAAGGAGTGTGTTGTGCGCCGGGGTCAGACAACTGCCGTTTCGGGTTGGGAGAACAATCCACGTTCACAACCCTGGGTTTGGGCAAAAATGATGACCTTAAGGGGACTCTGGCGACCATTATCAATATAGCGCTCGGGTTCCTTGGCATTATTGCCGTGATTATCGTGATGTTCGGGGGGTTCAAGTGGATGACTGCGGCTGGAAACGAGGAGCAGGTGGGAGAGGCGCGGAAGCTGATCGTGGGGGGCGTGGTCGGACTGCTGGTGATATTCATGGCATGGGCAATCGCGAGCTTTGTGGTATTATTACGCCTCGCTATACAACCATATGCACCACACCATGACGCCACGCGCCGTTCAAGCCGCAAAATGCATGCTTGCCACGAGCATGCTGGTTCTGCTCGCTGTTGCAATCGCGGCACCTTCGTCAACTGGCGCGCAAGTTGCGGATCCCCGGGCTGCGGACCAGCAGTATGGCCTGGGAAGCGCCAGCAGCTTCACAAATGTCGGCCTGGGCAAAGAGGATGACCTTAAGGGGACTCTAGCGACCGTCATCAACATAGCGCTCGGGTTCCTTGGCATCATTGCCGTGATTATCGTGATGTTCGGAGGGTTCAAGTGGATGACTGCGGCAGGCAACGAGGAGCAGGTGGGAGAGGCGCGGAAGCTGATCGTGGGGGGCGTGGTCGGACTGCTGGTGATATTCATGGCATGGGCAATCGCGAGCTTTGTGGTAAGCTCCTCGGCTCGGATATGAAAAAGAATACTTTTTCATATCACTCGCTCTACGTCGCTAATAAAACAATGCTATGCCGATAGTTAAATCGTTTTCCTTAAGAATCAACCTGATCGTCGCGGCGGGCATGCTCGCATTCGCGATTCTCGCGCCGGTTCCGGCGCTCGCCCAAACCGACCCGTTCGGCGTGGAAGATGCGGCCAGGATCAACGTGGGCGAAGAGCGGGACCTTAAATTTGCCATTGCGAACATCGTGAACGTAGTACTCGGATTTTTGGGAATCCTTGCGGTCATCATCATCATGTATGCGGGATTCAAATGGATGACCGCGTCCGGAAACGAAGAGCAGGTGGGCGAAGCCCGAAAAATGCTCTTGCAGGCGGTCATCGGCTTAATCATCATCATGGGAGCCTGGGTCATTATAAACTTCGTCACCGGAGAATTCGGCAGAGCGGTCCAGCTTGAAAACTAACCGGCCCCGGGCCGCTTACGCAACACGTATGACCGCACGCCGCACTCTCATCGTAGCACTCCTCGTTTCCGGATTGGCGGGATTCGCGGCAAGCCCGCACCCGGCATTTGCCCAGCGCAGCGCCGCCGGGGAAAACGCGCTCAATTTTTTGGATGCGACCGCGGAAAAGGGCGGGCTCTCAAGCGGCATCAAAAACGCGGGATTCAGCAGTGAGGACGCGGTGCTCGGCATTGTGGGCAACATCATCAACGTCATCCTTGGATTCGTGGGAATCATCTTCTTTGTCCAGATGTTCTACGCGGGCTTCAGGTGGATGTCGTCCGGCGGCAACGAGGAGGTCGTAACCGAAGCCAGGCAGACCATCAAGAGCGCAGTCATCGGCATTGCGGTGGTGTTTGCCGCGTTCGTGGTTACGAACTTTACCTTGAATCAAATCGCAAGCATCACTGGGCCCACGCGGCCATCCGGGTTGCCCCCTGAAGATGAGAGCTATGACCCAAGTTTAGATGCCCCGGGCGGAGACTTAAATTTCGGCGAACTACCTCCGCCGCTTGGGACATGCATCTATCCAAAAAGCGGCGAATGTGATGCCGGAAACACCGGGTGGACTGACCTGCAAAGTGATGTATCTGAAAATGCTTGCATGACTCTCGCTGCTTCGGCTTGTGGCGACCCTGATTTGCACGACTGGTATTAATATACTATGAAATACGCCGCTCTAATATCACTATTCTTGGCAACCCTGTCTATAACTCTGTTTTCTTTTCAAGTCGTGGCTCATGCCCAAAATACTGATACCAAACTCGCGAGCGCGGTTGGCGATGCCCGTGGAAAACTCAATGCCATTGGCTCAATCACAGGCTTGGGACGGGTTGACGTTTCAACTGACGCTGGTCTGTACGAAAAAATCGCGGCAGTCATCAATATCCTGCTCGGGTTTGCGGGCGTAATTGCGACCATCTATATAATTGTTGCGGGAATCCAGTGGATTACGGCAAGCGGCAATGAGGAACAGGTTACCGAAGCGCGCGGAAACATAAGGAACGCGGTCATCGGCTTGGTGGTTATATTCCTCGCGTTTGTCATCACCAATTTCGTCACCAAATCACTCATTGACGTAATCGGCGGCTGACGCTAAAAACTTCCCTATGAAAATCTTTCTCACAGCCATTGCCTTAACAGGCCTCCTCGCAGCCGCGGCTCCGGCGCACGCGGTATCCGGCGTCAACCAGCTCAAGAACAACCTCGGCATCATCGGAACCGAAACCGGGCTCGGCACCCAAGGGGACTCAAGTCTTCCGGAAAAAATCGCGGCAATTGTGAACATAGCGCTCGGGTTTGTAGCGCTCATCGGGGTGATCATGATCATCTACGCGGGCTTTAAGTGGATGACAGCCGGCGGCAACGAGGAGCAAATAAAAGAAGCCAAAGGCCATATCCGCAATGCGGTCATCGGCATTGTCATTATTATGCTCGCGTTCGTAATTGTCAATTTTACCGTGAACAAGCTCTCGGAAACCGTGGGTGTGGGCGAGGGCGGAGGAGGAGGGGGAAACGTCATCAGCGGACTTTGTGAATTTGATGTTGGCGGCGGGCTTATGTTCTGCGTACCTCGGTCAGAATCAGAGTGCCAAACCCTTGGGGGAACCTATAACGCGCAGTGCGAAAAGCAGACTTACTGCAGGTGCGCAAGCGGATGCGGGGCAAACAACTGCCTTATTATGACCGAAAATGCATGCGAAAGGAAGAGTGGAGCGCTTAGCGACGCGCCCTGTAATTGAGTAGCAATGCGTCAAAAACAGCCCGCCCCCAAGGTGGGCTGTTTTTGAGCGTTTTGACTTTTGTATACACATTGTGTATACTGACCGCATCATCAATCACATCAATCCCATGATTAAAGACACCACCATCAACATCAGGACAAACGCCAAAATCAAAAAACGAGTAGCCCAAAAAGCGCGCGAGCGAGGCCTTACGCTTTCGGGACTCACGAATCTGTTCTTCCAGAATTTTGTGCAGAACGAACAAACGCTCATAGACAAGCTTGAGGAGCGCATGTTTGATAACGCCCTGCAGTCAGCGCCCATTAGAGAGAAGCTTACCCGATCGGATAGCGCGCTGGAAAAAAGACTCGCTGAAGACGCAAAAGATTTGGCGCGGATGCATTTTGATGATCTGCCGTCTGAAGACGAATGGGTTGCCATACAGCCATCCATCAATTAACCTATGGATTTCCACCAAGGCGACATAGCGCTCGCAAACCTCAATCCGACCAGAGGGCACGAGCAAGCGGGCTTTAGGCCTGTGTTGATCATGCAAGCCAACATCCTCAACAAGCACCTAAGCACGGTCATCATAGCGCCAATCACCACAAATCTTGGTGCCCGAGGAAAGCTTACCACCTATCTCCTAGCTAAGGATGTATCAGGGCTTGACTATGATTCGGTCGTGCTCGTCCATCAAATACGCGCGCTTGACAAACAGCGATTAGAGAAAAAAATAACGAGCATATCTCACGATGAATTCCAAAAGATAAGAGAGAAACTGCTGTTTGTGTTCGGTTGATTTTTTTGCGCTTTTCTGATACCATAACCCTATGTCAGGCCACTCAAAATGGCACTCAATCAAGCACCAAAAAGCGGCGGCTGACGCCAAAAAGGGCGCTGCTTTTACGCGCGTCTCCCGCAATATCACCATTGCGGCGCGCGAGCGCGGAGGAGACCCGGAAACCAACGCCAAGCTGCGGCTGGCCATAGACCAGGCCCGCAACGTGAACATGCCCAAAGACAACATCCAGCGCGCCATTGACCGCGGAACCGGCACGGGCAGCGAGTCACAGCTCACCGAAACTCTGTACGAGGGCTATGGCCCTGCCGGGGTCGCGCTCATCGTCAAGGTGGTTACGGACAACACCAACCGCGCGGTATCTGATTTGCGGCACATTTTGAACAAGCACGGCGGGACGCTTGGAAAATCGGGATCAGTGATGTGGAACTTTGAGTTCAAAAACGGCGAGTACGTTCCCAGGAGCACGATTGCGCTTGATGCGGAAGCCAAGGAAAAATTTGAGGCGTTCGCTGGCGCGCTCGGAGAGCTGGAAGACATAAACGACTTCTACGACAATGCGGTATGATTATCCTTGGCATAGACCCAGGAATAGCTGACACCGGATTTGGAGTAATCAAAAAAACGAACGACTCGTTTCGCGCCCAAGCTTTTGGGACTATTGCCACGCGGAAAACAGACGCATTGACGGACCGGCTGAAGGAACTCTTTGATGGGATACAGGGGCTCATCAAAAAATACAAGCCAGAGCGCATTGCCGTGGAACAGCTTTTTTTTGCCAAGAACGCCAAAACCGCGATTACCGTGGCGCACGGCCGAGGAGTCATCCTGCTCGCGGCAAAGAGCGCGGGATGCGAAGTCCGGGAGTACACCCCCCTGCAGGTAAAACAGGCCATCACCGGCTATGGCGCGGCGAGCAAATCGCAAATCCAGCGCATGGTAAAAACCATTCTCGCGCTCAAAACAATTCCCCGGCCCGATGATGCGGCAGATGCGCTCGCTATTGCCATTTGCGCGGGGCAAACAAACCATTCGTTGTCATTGCGAGCATAAGCGAAGCAATCCCGTGAACGACGAAATTGCCGCGGGAGCTATCGCTCCCTCGCAATGACATTATGAAATTTCCGCGAACCTGCGCTTGCCCACTTGGATGATGGCGCCCTTGTTGACGTCAATTTTCGCCTTCCAGTCGCTTACCAGCGCATCGTCCACCCGCACGCCGCCCTGCTCAATGAGGCGCTTTGCTTCTGACCGGGATTGCGCAAGCCCCAGTGCAACAAGCAATTCGTCCGCTTGTTTTTGTTTGCCGGAAACCTTCTTTTTTGGGATGTCCGAGGGCAAGGCGCCGGACCGAAACACTGCATTGAATTCTTTCTCCGCAGCCTGTGCCGCTTTGGCGCCATGGTACATCCCAACGATTTCAAGCGCGAGGCGCGCTTTTGCGTCGCGCGGATTTTCGCCTTTCTTGAGTTCGCGCTCAATCTGCCGAATAGCATCCAAAGGCACATCCGTGCATAATTCAAAATAGGTGACGATAAGCCCGTCCGAAAGCGACATGATTTTTCCGTACATGTCAGCGGGCTCGTCATCCAAGTAGACGCAGTTATCATACGTCTTGCTCATCAATCTTCCGTCTGTGCCTTCGATGAGAGGTGTGGTCAAGACGCATTTGTCGCGCTTGCCGAATGCTTTCTGCATCGTCCGGCCCGCAAGCATGTTAAATTCCTGATCCGTCCCGCCGATTTCGAAATCGACATCCAATACGACGGAGTCGTAGCCCACCATCATCGGATACAAAAACTCATGGATGCCGAGCGGATTGCCTTTTTTTATTCTACACTCGAATGCGTCCCGTTGTTCCATCTGCTGCACGGTGAAGAGGCTCGCATGTTTCATGATGTCTTCGTACGTGAGCTTCTCCAGCCATTCATGATTATAGCGCACGTCGATTTTTGAAAAATCGAGAACTTTCGCCGCTTGCTTCTTGTATGTCTCAAAGTTCGATTGCACTTGCTCTCTGGTGAGTGGTTTGCGCATGGCGTCTTTGTCCGACGGGTCCCCGAGCATGGCTGTGAAGCTTCCGATGATCAGAATGGCTTCGTGGCCCGCGTCCGCAAACTGCATCAATTTCCGCATTGGAATCGTATGGCCGAGGTGCATGCGCGTTCCCGTGGGATCGATACCCCAATACACGCGAAGCTTCCTGCCGGATGCGAGCTTTTCCTCGGCAAGATTCTGCGGGATCGCTTTCGCGACGCCTCGGGTGAGGAGTTCGTAAGTTTTTGCTTGCTTTTTTGCCATAAAATAAGTATGGTATAGGTACCACTGATGGATTCATTTTAGCAAAATAATTGGAATAACACTATGGTCAGAGAGTCAATGCCGCACCATAATCCAGAGACAGAACCAGAGAGCGCTGTGCGGTCTGAAGTGCTGGAGAGCGTCAAACAAACCCTGCTCAAACAGCTTCCATCCGAACTTCAAGAACACTGGAAAGATGCATCTATCAAACAAATCAGTGAAGTGCTTGATGCGCGGAAAGAAGAAGGCTACGAGGCATTTCGCGGCTACCATACTTCGGATATTGACCTGAATGTGGGCGACTTTTTACGGCCCGGAAGCGACGGCACAATCCACTATACCGCCTCGCCGGATACATTATACGGAAAAAAAGCAAAGTACCTATACACCGTTGAAGGGTCAAACACCGACCAAGTCAACGACGAAGCGCTTGGATGGCATCAATCACACGCCCCTCTCAAAATTATTGCTAAAATAGATTTAACACAGGACACTCCCGAGACAATAGGAGCGTCTTTCGCAGACGTTGAGTACTCCGGATAAACCTCATGCCCATTCCGCATTTCAAACACAGCCGCTCCTGGGGCGACCAGAACAGCCGCCCCCGGTATTCCCAGCGACGCATCCAACAGAACAAGCTCGGAGGTACACCGGCTAGAAGAATGCCCAGCTTTAAGCGCGGCAACGTAAAAGCAATCATCGCATTCCTCATCCCCTATGCCCTCATTGCCGCGGCCCTGGGCATCCTTTTTGTGCTGGCACTGTTTGCGTGGTACTCGCGAAACCTGCCCACCCCGGACAAAATTATTGACAGATCAGTCGCCCAAAGTACTAAAATTTACGATTCTACAGGGGAGCACGTCCTGTTTGAAGCGTTTGACACCCAGCGCCGCACCATCATCCCCCTTGAGCAGATCCCGGAGCACGTACGGAAAGGGACTATCCTGATTGAAGACAAAAACTTCTACCTCCACAAAGGGTTTGACACCAAGGGCATCCTGCGCGCGGTCGTTAAAAACCTCGCATGCTTGTGCAAGGCAGAGGGCGGCTCAACGCTCACCCAGCAACTCATCAAGAACGCCATCCTGACGAACGAAAAAGCGTTCTCCCGCAAGATCAAGGAGTTCGTGCTCGCGTACCAGATTGAGCGCAAGTTTGACAAAGACCAGATCCTCCAGCTCTACTTCAACGAAATCCCCTACGGCTCAAGCGCGTACGGCATTGAGTCCGCGAGCCAGTTCTACCTGGGCAAGAGCGCCAAAGATCTCACAGTCGCGGAAGGCGCGTACCTGGCGGCGCTGCCGCGGGCGCCCACGTACTACTCCCCGTACGGCTCGCATTTGGAGGATTTGAAAAACCGGAAAAACCACATCATCAGCCTGCTCTTGGATGCCGGGGACCTCGCCGAGGAAGAGGCCCAGGCCGCGCAAAATGAGGAGGTCGTGTTCGCCGAAAAATCAAACCTCTTAAACCGCGCCCCGCACTTCGTGATCGGGGTGCGCGAAGAGTTGGCCTCCAAGTACGGGGAGCGGGAGGTTGAGCAGGGAGGCCTCAAGGTGACTACTACCCTTGATTGGGACATGCAGCAGCAAGCCGAAGCCGCGGTCGCGGAATTTGCCGAACGGAACGCGGAACAATACAACGCCACGAACGCGTCCCTGGTTGCGCTTGACCCAAAAACCGGGCACATCCTTGCCATGGTCGGCTCCCGCGACTACTTTAACGAAGAGATTGACGGCAACTTCAACGTGGCAACCCAGGGGGCGCGCCAGCCCGGCTCCTCCTTTAAGCCGTTCGTGTATGCGGCTGGGTTTGAGAAAGGCTACACCGATAAAACCACGCTCTGGGACGTGGTGACCGAATTCGGCAGAGGCGCGGACGGGAGGGAATACGTGCCCCACAACTATGACCTCAAAGAGCACGGCCCGCTATCCGTAAGAGCCGCGCTCCAGGGCTCCATCAACATTCCGGCAGTCAAAATGCTCTATTTGGTCGGGCCCGGAAACGTGATTAAAAAAGCCGAAGAAATCGGGTACACCACGTTTGAAGACCCGGATCGCTATGGGCTCTCGTTGGTCTTGGGAGGCGCCGAGGTAAGGCTCATTGAGCACACGCAGGCGTATGCCATGCTCGCGAACGGCGGGATCGCAAAACCCGCGGTCTCCATACTCAAAGTGGAAGACGCACGCGGCAAAGTGCTCCAGGAGCACGAGGAAGAAGAGGGAACGCGCGTTATGGGCGAACAGGTGGTGCGGCTCTTATCTGACGTGCTCTCGGACAATGATGCGCGCGCGTACGTGTTCGGCGCGAGCAACTACCTCACCCTCGGAGGGCGCCCGGTTGCCGCAAAAACCGGGACCACCAATGACTACCGGGACGCGTGGACCTTGGGCTACACGCCGAGCCTTGCGGCAGGGGTCTGGGTCGGCAACAGCGACTTCTCCGAAATGAAGCGCGGGGCGGACGGGTCCGTGGTTGCGGCCCCCATCTGGAACCGGTTCATGCGCGCAGCGCTTGAGGGCAGGCCCATTGAATACTTCCCCAAGCCGGAGATTGAGTACCCAAACAAGCCGGTGTTGCGTGGGGACCTTGAGGGCGGCACCCCGGTCCGCATTGACCGCGCAAGCGGCTTGCTCGCAACCGAGATGACTCCTGAATCCTTTATTGAAGAAAAAATATTCCGCACCGGCCACTCCATCCTGTACTACGTTGACCCGGAGGACCCGCTTGGGCCAACTCCCTCCGAGGGCGACCGGGACCCTGCCTACCCCAAGTGGGAAGTCGCGGTGGAGCGCTGGATGGCGGAGAATGATTGGAAAGCTGATGAAGGTTCTATTCCGACCGAATATGACAACCTGCACGTGTTTGAAAATAAGCCCTCAATTTCAATTATTGAGCCAAGCGACGGCCAGACCGTAAGCGGGGACATCATCTTTTTCCGCGTTGAGGCTTCGGCTCCGCGCGGCATCTCGCGCGTGGAGTTCTATGTTGATAATGAGCTGGTTGCCGAAAGCCGGAGCGCGCCGTACACCGGGCGCTACATCCCGAACCCTTCAGTTGCGAACGGCTTCCACGCGTTGCGGGCCGTCGCGTATGATGACATTGACAACAGCGAAAGCGTGTCCGCAAACTTCAACCTGCTCCTGCAAAAGACTGCCTTGTCCGCGAGCTGGACCGCGCCAAAGAGCAATGCCGTATTCAGCGAGTTTGATTTCCCGGTTGCCATTGAGCTCACTCTTCCGGGCGCTGACATTGCCCAAGTGGAGCTCTTTGCCGCGCCCAAAGCAAAACCGAGCCAGTACGCGCTCATCAGCACACTCTCCCCGAACAGCACAACCGTTAAAACCACCTGGGACGCCATACCGCCGCTCGGCGGGGACTACGAAATCTATGCCGTGCTCTGGGACAGCCAAAACACCCCGCACCGCGTGGCCGGGGTGGATGTTGTGGTTGACGTGCCGGAGGGCGTTGAATAACAATGCCAAACGTGATATACTCTTCTTACTATGCCTCCGGTCACCACAAGAGCAACCTATAAAGAAAAAGAGGGAATTATCGTGCCCGACACAAAGCCGGACTTTGAGCTCGGAAATGTTACTGTCACCTACTTTCCGAAAAGAGGGGCCAACAGAGGATTAGCCGAAGCCGCGAAAAGGACATTCGGGGCGTGGGGAAACGAAAAAGAAACCGGCATTGAATACGAAAACAAAATAAGAGAAGAAGCCGAACAGCATTTCAAAGATGCATGGGGGAATACCTAGCAGACTCAAACATATTCATCGATCACTTGAGGCGCCACGCCTCAATGGAGCCGTTTATGGCGCGGGCGGAGCAGGAGGGCTATGGTTTGCATATCTCAACCTTAACACTGGCTGAAATTGAATCCGGGCAATCAATGAACAGCCTCACTAACCGGCAAGAGGCGAACTTTTTGCTTTCAAAGTTTGAAACTATAGCCGTTAATGATGGCATCGCGCAACGCGCGGGAGAGATGCGCCGAATATACGGAATTGAAATTATTGATGCTCTCATAGCGGCAACCGCACTCTCGGTCAACGCAACGCTCGTAACAAGAAACATCAAGCACTTTGAGGGAATTCCGGAGCTTGAAATCAAAACCCTCGCCTGACGAGACAAAAAGAAGACCCCAGGCTCATGCAGAACCCGGGGTTGTGTTGCAAGTTGAGCCCGTAGCGCTCAACTTGATGAAAGAACTCTTGCGTGGCTGCGGCACGCAGGCGATGCGGCTGGCTAGGCCGCGACGCCGCGAGCGGCCCGGCGGGCGCGATCGGAAGCGCAAATGAGCACACTTCCGAATTCACTGACGGTCATGTCCTTGGACACGACCGTCCCCGCGGTGCGCGGGCCGCTCGCATTGTAGACGAGGGCCTCGTCGTACTTGCCCCCGAGGTTTTGTGGGATCTCGAGGAGAGCTTCTCCCTCGGACGAGCACTCTTCACAGAACTCCCACCCGTCCGACGTATTTGCCGTGTCTGGACCACGGCATACCATGATCCATGTGGCTGCGGCCATTGCGGCCTCCTGTAGGTTATCTCCGTGGAATTACTGAGACATGCTTTACGCCCTCAAGCGGGCAGAACTGCGGTTGGCCGGAGTTTCCAGCCATCATCCTGCAAGCCAGTATTAGACTAGCAAAATGATAGCTGGAATGTAAAGGTAAGGTACTTTTTTGGTGTTTACTATAATATCATTATACCACATCTAAAAAATCTTGTCAATAGCACAAAAACGCCCTATTTCATAGAGTTGCCATATTTTAACTAATATTAGCAAAACTATCAAACCATAAACCGCAATTCGCTGACACGGCCGCTCCCAAAGCGCTCTTTGAGCGCGGCGATAATATCCTGCTCGCACATTTTGAGCTCGTTTGAGACGGAATTGGAAAGAACCGCAACCCACAGGCAGCGGTCTTTTACGTAGACAGCACGGCACTTGCTCGCCGCCTCGCCCAGAACGTGCTTGGCAATTGCGTCAAACTCCTCGCACACGAGCGCATCGGAAACCGCGCGGGAAATGCCCGCCTTGCGCAATGATTTTGGGACAAGATTGCCGACAGGTTCCCACATGGATTACTGCTTGATGGGCATCACCAGGTACAAATACCCCTCGTCATTGTTGGGCGTAAACACTCCCGGGCTTGCGGAGCCCGAAAGCTGGATTGCGACTTCGCTGGTATGGATGGCCGAAAGCCCGTCCAGCACGTACCGATAATCAAATACAATGTCAACGTCCCCGCCCTCAATCTTGGCGGGCAGCTCAACCGTGTTCTCGCCGAGCGCCGAGGCGGATGCGGACACCATGATGCGGTCCGAAGAAAACTGGAAGCTGACGTGGTTTAAGCCCTGCCGGCAGAAGAGGGACGCGGACTTGATGGCCCGCACCAGCGGCTCCTTGTCAATCACCACCTTTGTGGTGCTGGCCTTGGGAATGATTTCCCGGTAGTTCGGGAACGTGCCCGAAATCAGGCGGCTCAAGAGCTCCACGTCGCCAATAGAGAACAGCACCTGGTTCTCGCTTGCGCTTAAGGTGAGCTCACCTTCCTCGCGGGAGAGGATGCGGCCGAGCTCGCTTGCGGCGCGCGCCGGCACAATAATGCTCTGGGTCTTCTGGGAAGGAGCCTTGAGCGCTACCGAGCGTTCCGCGAGGCGGTAGGAATCCGTGCCCACTAGAGTCACTTTGTTCCCCTCAAACGAGAGCAGGACCCCCGAAAGCTCGGGCCGCGCATCGCTTGCCGAAACCGAGAACAGCACCTGCGAGAGTGCTCCGAAAAAATCGCTCCCGGGCATCACGGCAGTCGGCGTTCCGTCCAAAACAGGGATCACGGGAAACTCTTCCGCGGGGAGACCGTGAATCTTGGTGCGGGCGTTGCCGGAGCGGATTTCAAGGTGCTCCCCGGAAAGCTCAAGCGACACCGCAGAGCTCTCAAGCAATCCGACGTAGTCGTTGAACAGCCGCCCTGCCACCGTAAACGTCCCTTCCTGCTCAATTTTGCCGCGGATGGTTGCGGTGATGCCTATCTCAAGGTTTGTGGCCGAAAGCTTGAGCGCTCCCTCGCGGGCTTCAAGCAGCACGTTTGAGAGTATGGGCAAGGTCCCGCCTTTGGCCGCAATCGGCGCAACTTTGGCCAAAGCGTGCGCTAAGTTTTCCTGGGTGCATGAGAGCTTCATGCAGTAATAGTATCGCATCCATGCCAAAAACGGAACGCACATGCGTTCCACAGGCTATCCCCAAGACGTTACCCGCTACCGGTACTTTGCGTGCCAGCCCATAATGATGCGCACGATTTTGCTGGTGTGCCGTTCGCGGCTGATGCGCAAAAACAACTCGGTCCAGGACGCATACTGGAACGTGGCCAGAATGCTCCCCATAACCACCAGGAGCAAAAATCCGACCGCCTGGCCGAGCGCCAAAAACACACTGCTCCCCACCCCCGCGGCAATGGTGTTGGCAATCATCAAAAATGGAGCAACGAGCGCGAGGATCAGAAAAATGGCGGCCCCGCCGACTATAATATTGACCGCAAACAGCGTCACCACGAGCTCTGCCGACACCAGCCAGTGGTCAAAAAACAGCGAGAGGGAGCGCACCACCGAGTTTCCAAGCGTGCGGCGTTCCAGCATGCGGTACGCGATTGCGTACTTGCTGATGATGGACGCTACCATGAGGAGCGGAATACCGAGCGCAAAACTGATGAGCGTGAGGGACTTAAGGGGGTCCACAAAATACAGAAGGAGCGCCGTGAGCGGCATGCCCACCACTCCGAGCACGAAAAACGCCCCGAGCCGGGTAACAACGAGAATCCCGAGAATCTGCCAGAATGATTTTCTGCCCGCAGCAAAGTGGGACCCGAGCGTGCCGCTTCCGGGATTTGCCGCGGCGCGGATGAGCGCGCCCTGCGCCGAAACCACGAGCCAAAACACGAGCACCACCACAAACGAAACTCCGCCCAGAACCGTGGCATTCTCTGCGGCCCGCGCCAGCAAGGAAGCGACCATATTGAGTACCGTGCTCCCGCCGGTGCCAAACATGGCGAGGAGGCTCTCCCCGAAGAACACGTCTCCGGTTGAAAACCGGTTGAACTGGGTGATGACAAACTCAAATTCCCCGCCATTGCCCAAAAGCGCGGCCAAAAACCCGAGCGCCCACACGTGCGGATGCGTGCGCGTGGTGCGCCACGCGCGGCTCAAGGTTTTACGGTACAGAGAAGTTGGTTCCATAGGTAATTTTGTTTTCCTCCGCTCTATGCTTCCAGTATACCACACCCGAGCTGCGGGTGCACGCCTATGCCATAAGCCGCTCAAACGCCTCGCGCTCCAGCGTCTCATGCTCAAGCAGGGCGGCCACCACGCGCTCAATGCGGCCCATGTGCTCAACAATAAGCTTTGCGGCGCGCTCATACGCCTCGCGCAAGAGCCCGGAGACTTCTTCGTCTATGAGCCCCGCATAGGCTTCGCCGTAGTCGCGCTGCTCTCCGAATTCTTTGCCTAAAAATATGAGCTCTTCTTTGTCCCCGAACGTCCGCGCGCCCAGTTTCTCGCTCATGCCGTACTCCGTAACCATGGCGCGGGCAAGCCCGGTCGCGCGCTTGAGGTCGCTCGCCGCTCCGGTTGTGACGTCCCCGAACACCTTTGCCTCAATGGCGTGCCCGGCAAGCAGCACCGAGAGGTCCGCGACAAACTCGCTGCGGGAGTGGAACCGCCGGTCCTCGCTCGGAACCTTCAGGGTGTACCCGCCGGCGCGGCCGCGCGACACAATGGAAACCTTGTGCACGGGATCAGCATCAGGCAGCACGTGCGCAACCACGGCATGCCCCGCCTCGTGGTATGCGGTGATCTTCTTTTCTTTTTCCGAAAGCACGTGGGACCTGCGCTCCGGGCCGAGCAGCACCTTTTCTATGCTGATAAGGATGTCGTCCTGCGCAAGCTGGGTCCGGTTCTTGCGCGCCGTGAGAATGGCGGCCTCGTTCAGGAGGTTGTACAAATCAGCGCCAGAGAAGCCGGGCGTGCGCTCGGCGACTGCCCGCAGGTTGGCGTCGCGGGCCAGGGGCTTGTCCTGGGCGTGCAGTTTCAAAATCGCCTCCCGCTCTTTGATGTCCGGCAAATCAATGGTTACCCTGCGGTCAAACCTGCCTGGCCGCAAGAGTGCCGGATCCAGCACGTCCGGCCTGTTGGTCGCGGCCATCACAATCACATTGGTGCCGGTTTCAAAGCCGTCCATTTCAACCAGAATCTGGTTTAAGGTCTGCTCGCGCTCGTCGTGCGAACCGCCAAGCCCGGCACCGCGCTGGCGCCCCACAGCATCCATCTCGTCTATGAACACGATTGCCGGGGCGCTCTTCTTTGCTTTGCGGAATAGGTCCCGCACGCGCGAGGCGCCCACTCCAACGAACATCTCAACGAATTCAGAACCAGACATGTGGAAGAACGGCACCCCGGCTTCTCCGGAAACCGCCTTGGCCAAGAGCGTCTTGCCCGTGCCCGGCGGCCCCACCAAGAGCACGCCCCGCGGAATGCGGGCCCCAAGCTTCGCAAACTTCTGGGGTTGGCGCAAAAATTCAACCACCTCTTCCAGCTCCTGTTTCGCTTCGGTTGAGCCGGCCACGTCAGCGAACGTGGTTTTCTTGCCCTGCTGTTTCTTGCGGGCCTCCTGATCCTCGCGCGCCGTGCTGCTCCCGAACATCATGGCGCGGTTGTTCGCGCCCTGGACCTGGCGCATCATGAACCAAATAAAAAACCCGATGAACAAGAGCGGGATCAAAAACGGGGCAAGCGCCGAAGCCCAGAGCGCTAAGCCGCCCGGCTCTTTGCTCTCAATGGAAACGCGCGCCATCTCCGCATCGGAGACGCCGTAGATGCCGAGGAGCCCGGCCAGCGTTTCTCCGGTCTCCTTGCGCGACTTCTTCTCGCTTCCATCCGCGTACGACACATACAGCGTGTCGCCCTCAACCAAAATTTTCTCAACCTCGCCGGCTTTGACGGACCCAACCACAGACGCGAATCCGGCTTCCTCGTCCGCGCTGAACGGGGACGAGAATGCGCTCAAAAATCCGGCAATCACCAGGAATGCGAGAAAAAAGATCACAAAGTTTTTGAGGAGTGAGCGCATGGTTACCCAAGCCCGAGGCCCAAACGGTGGGCCGCAGGCTCAATGGAAAGGATTTTGAAGTCCCGCTTTTCTCCGACCGAGAGCAGTTTGCTCAAATCCTGCTCTCCGCCCTTGGTGAGTTCAGAGACGTGCGCAAGGCCGTGGATGTCCGGATCAAGCTCCACAAATGCGCCGTACGGGTTCAGCTTGAGCACGGTGCCCGAAACCGTATCTCCGACCTTGTACTTGTCCGCGGCCTGCTTCCAGGGGTCAGGAATGAGTTTTTTGACGGACAAGGAAATTTTTCCGTTATCAATGGCAATGATTTTCGCGCGGATGGAGTCCCCCACCTTTACCAGATCAGCGGGGTTGTCAATGCGCTGCCACGCGAGCTCGGAAATGTGCACCAACCCCTCCAGGCCTTCGCCGAATTCAACGAATACCCCGAAATCAACCACCCCGGTAACGCGCCCGGTAACCTCATCCCCGACCTTGAACTTTTCAAGCTGGGCGTGCTGCTCGCGCTCCCAGGCCGCTTTCTCGGAGACAATCAGCTTTTCCTCACGCTCGCGCACCGTAATCACCTTCACGCGGAATATCTGGTTTACGTATGCGCGCAAACGGTCAAGAATCCGGTTCTTGTCCCCGCCCTCAACGCGCGGGTAGTGTTCAACCGTAAGCTGGGACACGGGCAAAAACCCTTCCACGTTGCCCACCTTCACCATGAGTCCCCCTTTGTTCGCATCAATGATTTTCGCGTCAACCACTTCCCCGCTTGAAGCGAGGGCCGCAAGCAAGTCCCATGCCTTGCGGTGCCCAGCCTGCCGAAACGAAAGCTCAAGCATGCCCTGCTCGTTCTCAATGTCAAGCACTGTAGCCTCCACGGAATCTCCAACAGAAAGTTTTGAGTACACGCCGGATTCGTCATCCAGTTCTTTCCCACGCACCAGTCCGGTCAGGACGCCGCCAATAGTCACCACAATGCCGTTCTTTGAAATATCAAGCACCTCCCCGGATATGAGTTCTCCCACTTTGGGAATGGCAAAATGCGCGCTTTCCGAAAGCACCTGCTTGGTCTCTTCGGACGCGTGCGGAAAGCTCATGATCGCGTTGTGGCTTTTGGTGTTGGTGTTCGCTTGTTTCGGTGATGCAACGGCACTATCAGCGCCCGCTTGAACGTCAATCATAGTATGGGTTTAAGTTCCCTGCGTTCCCGGGGCGCAAGGGTTACTGTTAAAAATTACTAATAAAACCGGGGAAAATTAGAACAGAGCTAATTATATACAAAATCGGCGTTTTTTGCAAGTGTGGCTGGTGGTGGTATACTTAAAGCCTATGCAGCACGACACAACACCAGGGGACCTGCTTCGCGCAGCCCAAGGCGTTCGCACTGGCGGAGCGTCAAAAGATGATGTATACAGCCTCTTCCAGGAAGCCGGAGCCGCCTCAAAGCTCAAAAAACAGCTCAACCAAAAACAGCAGAAAAAACTCCTTGATGCGGTGATACAGAAAGCCGGGCAAGAAGGAATGCAGTTCAAGGGGTACAGTAGGGGCGCCTACGGCCAGCGCCAGGCCATCCTCAAGCGCACGGAAGCCCCAAATAAGAAGCCGGCACCTGGAATAAAAGGCGAAAACAAAAAAGCCCCGGCTAAAACGCGCCTGGATTTATACAGCCCGGCTACGGAAAGCGGATCAATCAGCATGGCCCAAACCCAGAACGCGCGCATAAGCCTCAACATCCCGGAGAGCGGAAATAGAGGCTAAAAATCAGCCTTTACTTTTGCCCCTTTTTTGTGTAGTATTACCGTGCCTTGAGGGCACTTTTTTACTTGCATTATTGATGATGTATGATTATTGAATTGCTCGGTTTGTCGGGCGCAAAAATCCAGGCCGGAGAGAACGTTGTCTTGTTTGCCCCGCCCTCTGCAAAAAGCGAGCTGCGTGCAAGCCGCATGAAGGCTGACGTAGTGGTGTTCGGCAACCCGTCGGACGAAATCAACGTGGAGCCCCGGGCCGAAAAGCTCCTGGCCATACAGGCTCCCGGCGAATTTGAGGCAGGGGGAATTTTTGTATATTGTCTCGCCAATCCGCCAAAAGGCGGGCCGCAATCCCTGCTTTCCCGCGCAACCATTGAGGGCATGGCTGTGGTGCACTTAGGCGGGCTTGGCCGCGATCTCTCGGAGAGTGAGCTTGAATTGTTTGAAGGCGCCGACATCCTCATGCTCCCGGTTGGCGGCAACGGCGTGCTGAGTGCGGCGGCCGCAAAAACAATCGTTGAAAAGATAGAGCCCCGAATCGTCATTCCCATGCACGCAAAGCACAAAGCCGTAAAAACGCCGTATGATGACGCATCCAAGTTCTTCAAAGAAATGGGCGCATCCCCCCAACCCCAAGAGCGCGTAAAAATCGCCAAAAAAGACCTCCCTATAGATACCCTGGAAGTGCTCTATATCATATGAAAACAAGCAAACGCACAAAGCACTCCCGTTACATGCTGCTCGTCATCGTCCTTGCCATGGCAGTCATTGTATCTGCCTGGAGCATCTGGTTTTTTCCGCGCCAAAGTGCCTCGGCTCCGGACGGGGCGTCGTTTAAAAATTTTACGCGCGATATCTTGAAATCATTTTCCGTATTCGCGCCCGAACCGCAAAAAACCGAAAACAAGGTGAACATTGACGATCTGCGCAGCCGGGTGTTCGGAGACGCCATAGAACGCGCCGAGTGATATGCCTAAAAAGGAAGAACAAGCAAAACCCCAAAACCCCATCGGCACCATAGAGCCGCAACCCATTGTGGACGAAATGCAGCGCGCCTATTTGGACTACGCCATGAGCGTGATCGTGTCGCGCGCTTTGCCGGACGTGCGGGACGGCTTAAAGCCGGTCCACCGCCGCATCCTCTACGCCATGTGGACGCTCGGGCTTAAGTCCTCCGCCAAGTTCCGCAAGAGCGCAACCGTCGTGGGAGAAGTATTGGGCAAGTACCACCCGCACGGGGACGTTGCGGTGTACGACGCCTTGGTGCGCATGGCCCAGGACTTTTCCATGCGCGAGGTTCTGGTGCACGGCCAGGGCAACTTCGGGTCCATGGACGGAGACGGGGCAGCTGCCATGCGCTACACCGAAGTAAAACTTTCTAAAATCGCGGAAGAGCTTTTGGCGGATATAGAAAAAGAAACCGTCAGCTTCACGGACAACTACGACGGCACCCAAAAAGAACCGCGCGTTTTGCCGGCAAAACTGCCGAACCTGCTCTTAAACGGCACCCTGGGCATTGCCGTGGGCATGGCAACCAACATTCCCCCGCACAACCTTTCCGAGCTCGCTCTCGGCATTTCCGCGGTGCTGGATGACGCTGACATTGACATCAATGAACTCGCCAAAATCGTAAAAGGTCCGGACTTCCCGACCGGCGGCATCATCTACAACAGAGACGACATCAAGCAGGCCTACGCAACTGGAAAGGGCGGCATTGTCATGCGCGGAGTCACGGACATTGTGGAGTCCAAAGGCGGTACGCACGACATCATCATCACCGAGGTTCCGTTCCAGGTGAACAAGGCTGATTTGATCGCCAAAATCGCGGAACTCGTAAAGGAGAAAAAAATTGAGGGCATCCGCGACCTGCGGGATGAGTCCGATAAGGACGGAGTGCGCGTGGTGATTGAACTAAAGAAAGACACGTACCCGCAAAAAATCTTAAACCGCCTCTTTAAGCTCACTGCCCTGCAGGCAACCTTCCACGTAAACATGCTCGCCTTGGTGGACGGCATCCAGCCGCGCGTGCTCACGTTGAAGAGCATCTTTGAAGAGTTCATCAAGCACCGCAAAACCGTCATCAAGGCTAGGACCGAATTTGATTTGGCGCGCGCCAAAGCGCGGGCCCACATCTTGGAAGGCTTGGTTAAGGCAATCGGCATTATTGATAAAGTGATTGCCCTGATCAAAAAATCCAAGGACCGGGACGAGGCGCGGGCGGGATTGATGAAGGCGTTCAAATTCACGGAACTGCAGGCCAATGCCATCCTTGACATGCGCCTGTCCCAGCTTGCAAACCTGGAGCGCGCAAAACTGGAAGACGAACTCAAGGAAAAGCGCGCCTGGATTGCGGAGCTTGAGGCAATCCTCGCAAGCCCCAAGAAAGTTGTTTCCATCATCAAGGGCGAGCTCAAAGAGCTCAAGGAAGCGTACGGCGAAGAGCGTCGCACTAAGATTGTTGCCGGTGCAGTTGATACGTTTTCGCAGGAAGATTTGATTCCGAATGAGGAAATGGTGGTCATGATCACGCGGGACGGCTACATCAAGCGCATGGCACCGGACACCTTTAAGACCCAAGGCCGCGGCGGCAAGGGCGTGGTGGGCCTGACCACCAAGGAGGAGGACGAAGTGTCCATCTTCTTTACGGGCTTAACGCACTCAGACATCCTCTTCTTTACCACGCGCGGAAGAGTATTTCAGCTCAAGGGCTACGACATTCCGGTAGCAAGCCGCACGGCTAAGGGCTCGTCGCTCGTCAACTTCCTGCAGATTGCGGGCGAAGAAAAGGTGAATGTGGTGCTGTCGCTGGATGACATGAAAGACGCTAAGTTCCTGGTGATGGTCACGCGCGGGGGCACCATCAAGAAAGTTGACGTCAATGACTTTGGCCACGTGCGCCGCAGCGGCCTCATTGCCATCAAGCTCAAAGAGGGCGACTCTCTGCGCTGGGTCAAGCCCTCGGGCGGGGATGACGAAATCATGCTCGTGTCCCAGGCTGGCCAGGCAATCCGGTTTGAAGAAGCGGACGTGCGCCCCATGGGCCGCGCCGCGGCCGGGGTGCGCGGCATCCGCCTCAAGAAAGGCGACCACGTGGTTGGCATGGACATTTTTAATCCCAAGGCCCAGAAAGACACCACCCTCCTCGTGGTCATGGCTCAAGGCTATGGCAAGCAATCCCCGGTTTTGGAATACAAGGTCCAGTCCCGCGGCGGATCCGGCATTAAAACCGCGAACGTCACCGCCAAAACCGGCGAGGTTGTGGGCGCGCGCTTGCTTGATCCCGCGACCGTGGATGAAAAGACGGATGTGCTCGCCATTTCCGCCAAGGGCCAAACCATCCGGTTGCCCCTAAAGTCCATCAACAAGCTCGGACGGGCCACGCAGGGGGTGCGCATCATGCGCTTCAAGCAGCCCGGAGACCGCGTGGCAAATGTGACGCTGGTGTAAAATTATGGAAAAGAGTGTGCTACAATATATTTAAAATTATAAAATAGATGACACTAAAAGGAAATATCACCGATTACTCAAGTCAAAGAAAACGCAATATGGCAAAAATTGATATAAATTGGTCAAAGCTTATCTCTCTTAATACGGGAGAGATAGAAAAGTTAGGAAGTGTTGGGGGAGTTTACCGTATTTCCAAAAAAGCAGATGATGGAAAATATTATGTTTTTTTTGTTGGAAGTGCTGAAAACATAAAAAATAAGTTGTTACACCATCAATCCAGTGAAGAAAAAAATATTCGCCTACAAAAATATTTATCACAAGGAGGAGATATTGTTTTCAGATATGCCCTAGTGCCGGACAGAAGTATACAACAAGCTATTGAGAAACAGATGTACAGACACTATATTCCAGAATACAACCCCGAAGAGCCAAAAAGTCCTTTGGATGTAGAAGCAAACCTAAATTAATCAAAAATGACTTTAGTAATGGGGTTAAAATCAAAAAACGGGATTGTTGTTGCCTCTGACAGTAAAGCTAGTTCTGAAATAACTAGCAATAGTACCGTACAAAAAATTTTCAAATTAGGTAACCATAGCGCTGTTGGTATTGCAGGAGACGGTGGTCTTGCAATGTATTTTCTCGACCAAATAAAAAGTGGGTTAAATCACGGCACAGGAATTTTAGATTTAGCAGAACAAATACGGATCAAGGGAAAGGAAAAATTCAACGATTTTTTTGAGGGCTCGCCGCTAGAAAAACGTCCTCATCTCGAACTACTTCTAGCTGGGTATACAAATGATCCTACACCAAAAGCAGAAATTTATAAATTGAATAGTACAGACAACTTTGTACCCAGGAAAGCTGTTACGGGTTTCGAGTGTATAGGCATACCGTATATTGCGGACTACTTGTTAAACCGCCTTTACGAGCCTGAAATAAAAGTAGACGCAGGGGAAGAGCTGTGTATATTGTGTATTCAAGAAACTGAAGACCAAGATGCGCGCGTAGGAGGCGCCACCAGAGTTTATACTTTCTCATCAACTCAAACATTTCAAGAAATTTCAGCCACAGATATAGAAAAACTAAAAGAAAAAAACAAACAGTTTCAAATTAGACAAAAAAGTAGGTTCTATCCCGAAGACCCAGATTCGGGCACAGACAATCCCACTTCTTAGCACTTTATAAACACAAATCCTAAGCCAACAATCCACCAATCCGATGGGTTGTTTTTGTATAAAAAAGCACCCTCCCCCGCAGACGATGTTGCCATCTGCGAAAGAAGGGTGCGGTCGGCGGAGCCAGAAGGTTATGCCGACTTGGGCTAGTTGGTCTCAACCCAGATGGCGTCGGACTCCAGCACGTTGCTGTACTGGCCCGAGCCGGGCTTGGTCTCGACGTCGCCGTCCAGCACGATGACCACAAAGAGCTGGACGCGCCCGGCCGTGAGGTTCTCGGTGATGGTTCGCGCAGCGAGATCCTTGAGCGTCTTCAGAGCGTCGTGGAACTGCTTTGCTGTGCGTCCGTTCCGGGAAACGCCAGTGAGCCGCAGCTCCACGCCGAGGTACCCGCCGACCGCGACCATGGGGTCGGGTTCCTGGACGTAGTACTCGGCCGGACGTTCGGCTGGGTCCTTCACACCGAGACAGCCGCTCACAACGTTCTGGAGGAAGGTCCTGGCAAATGCCGCGCTGCTGAACGCTGCGAACAGCGTCATAGGGGCTTCTCTGGAAATCACTGCCTTCACCTTCATGGTTTCTAGCCTTTCGCTAGGGGTTGTTGGGAACACTTCGCAATTTTACGCGAAGACTGCATCTTATCACAAAACTATGCGTCTTGTCAAGCATCTGTATTTCATGATATAGTTCGTGCTTGTATCAACGGTGTTCGCGTGTTACTCTGTATCTGTCACTCATTTCACAAACACTATGTCAACAAAACGAACCTACCAGCCGAAAAAAAAGAAGCGCGCGCGGGTGCACGGATTCCGGAAGCGCTCCGCCAAACCAGGAGGCCGCAACGTGCTCCAAAGGCGCAGGGCAAAAGGAAGAAAGCGGCTGACGGTTTAAACCCATGCTCGCAGCCAGCAACCGCCTTGCCAAACGGTCCGACATTCTCGCCGTGCACAAACGCGGCAGGTCTTTTTTTGTCGGGAACCTCGGTGTGCGGCTCGCAAAGAACAGCCTCAAGGTTTCGCGCTTCACCATCATCACGTCCTTAAAAATTTCCAAGCGGTCCACGGAGCGCAACAAGCTCAAGCGCCGCTTGAGGGAAATCCTCCGCAGGGAAATCATGCCCAGGGTTGCCCCGGGTTTTGACGGTATTATCCTCACTAGAAAACCGCTCCTGGAAATGGCATTCGCTGAACTGCGGACGCTCACCATCAGCCTGTTCAAAAAAACACGCCTCATATGAAACGCCTGGCGCTCGCGCTCATCAAGCTCTACCAAAAGACGCTCTCCCCGGACCACGGGCTCGTACAGGGATTTTTCCCGCATGGCGCGTGCAAGTACCGCCCCACGTGTTCAGAATACGCATATGACGCAATCCAATCATTTGGTATACTGAAGGGGTCTGCTGTGGGGGCAAAACGAATTGTGCGCTGCCACCCCTGGGCGCAAGGCGGCTATGATCCAGTACAATAACCTATGAATCCGTTTGTCATCCTGTTCTACCAACCGATTTTGAACCTCCTGGTCTGGCTGCACAACATTATTCCGGGCGATGATTTCGGGTGGGCAATCATCGGCCTCACGGTGCTCATAAAAATCATCTTGTTGCCGCTGTCCGCAAAATCCCTGCGCTCGCAAAAATCCCTGCAGGAGCTCCAGCCCAAAGTTGATGAGCTGCGAAAAAAATACAAAGACGACCGGGAACGCCAGGGCCGGGAGCTCATGGAGCTCTACCGGAAGGAAAAAGTGAGCCCATTCTCCTCGTGCCTGCCGCTCCTGGTCCAACTGCCGTTCTTGCTCGCCATCTTCCAGGTCCTGCGGGATGAGGTTGCAACCGGCAACCTTGACCTGCTCTACTCCTTTGTCGCTATTCCCGAAACAATCAACACCGTGTTCCTGGGAATCGTAAACCTAGAATCGCCGAGCATCATAATCGCGCTCGCGGCCGGCGCACTGCAGTTCTGGCAGACCCGGATGCTCGTGCACAAGCGCCAGCCCTTGGTTCCGGGGGCAGCGGACGAAAGTATGACCAGCATGATGAACAAGCAGATGATGTACATTGCCCCGGTCATCACAGTCGTCTTCGGCGCAACCCTGCCCGGAGGCTTGACGCTGTACTGGGCCGTTAACACGCTCACCACGCTCATCCAGCAGATTGCGGTCTTCCGCAAGCACGCGGGCGCTGTACCCGCGGCACGCGCGGCATAACCATATGCTTATTGATATCAAAGGCATTTTAGGCCTTCCGGTTGAAACACAAAGTGGCACGCACCTCGGCAAAGTGGAGGCAGTGGTTGTTGAAATTGAAACACAGGCCCTCTACCAGTACCAAGTTAAGCCTGCGGGCATATCGCACTTATTTGATACGGCGGGACTCCTCATCCACCGCGACCAAGTGATCTCTATCACCAAGGAAAAAATGGTGGTGGAAGACAGCGTCAGAGCGGCCGTGCAAGCCAGCGAAGCGCTTGCAAAAAATAAGCCACAGCTTGGGGCTGTGGAAGCCATCACGCGACACAGAGCGGAGGGTAGCGTGCGCTAGGAATGCACGATCGCGGTGAGTCCGCGGGCTTTGACCTCCACCTCAATGGGGCTCGTGAGCTGTTTTTCGGTGTCCGCGAAAATAGATACGGTCTTGGATGTTCCTCTTATGGTAATTTTTTTTATGGGGAAAAAACTTTCAGGCACATACTTGGTGTTGGGCTCCCTCCCCCGGATCCGGTCCCAAAACGAGTACCGCGGACGGTACGCGATCACCGCCTCCAGCACCCCGTCATCTGGGGTGATTTTTTTTGGGCCGGCCGCGCTGCGGTAAATATCCGCATTGCACACGCTGATGTGGTGATCCTGGTGCAGGGAGCTCACAGAGTATGATTTGAACCGCAGCGCGCTCTGCTTGGGGAACACGGCGGCAGTTACAAAGTAGTGGCGCTGGTTCAAAACACCCAAGTCAAACGCGTGCGTCCGGTGCCCGGCGAGCGCATCCACTGCCTCTGGTATGCTGTTAATGCCAAAAAGGCGGGCGATTTCATTGGATCCGGCAAGCGGCACTGCGCAAAACTCAAAAGAAAAGGGTTCTTTGGACTGCAGGATGAGCGCGTGGTTTAAAATTCTGCTCGCGGTCGCATCATCCCCCACTGCCACAAACGTCTTAATGCCGCTCCCCAGACACTCCCTAATGTCCGAGGTTATGTTTGAGAGGCGCGAAAGCCGGACCTTGCGGCCCGAAATGCCCTGCTGGGTGGAGAGTAAATCAAGCCTGTCTAAGAGCCTGTGGTGCGAATTACTTGCCCAGTCATCAATAAAATACGCATACATAACACGTTATGTTTCTTTTTTTGGTTTTTGGACCGGGGCAGGTTCATTCTCCCCTGCCTCAACCTCGGTCGCGGACACCGAACAATGGCCGTGCAGCACTGCGCCGGGCTCAATGGAGAGTATTTTGGTAATGATGTCTCCGGTAATTTTTGCGGATCCGCCGAGCTCAAGGCTGTCTTTGACGGTCACATTTCCGGCAATTTCTCCGCGCACAATTGCGCTCGCAGACTCCACATTTGCTTTAATCTTAGCCCCTTCTTCCACTT
Organism: Parcubacteria group bacterium; assembly: GCA_016181765.1. NCBI lineage: Bacteria > Parcubacteria group bacterium. The sequence goes on from JACOYR010000006.1 coordinate 81,803, forward strand.
TTAGGTTGCCTTTGGTCTTGAGGCTCCCATTCACAATCCCCTGCACCAGCACATCCCCGTCGCTCTTAAAATCTCCCTCAACTTTAACGCTCGGCCCAATAATGGTCTCCACCTCCCCCTCTTTCATTTCAAAGCTTTTTTGTTTTTCTCCCTTGTCGCGTCCGTTAAACATTGCCATAATAGTGCCCCTTTTAATGATTATAGGTTCCTATAGTATACTAAAATGGGCATGCATTGTAAAAATAACGCTATTACGGTATAATTCGCCTATATTTTGCTCGGATGCGGAACCCCAAACCCCAACTCTGACGCGGGCCCTTAGCTCAGCTGGCTAGAGCGCTTCCATGGCATGGAAGAGGCCACCGGTTCAAATCCGGTAGGGTCCACCATAATTTGTCAAAATTGTCAACTTTTTCATGATGGGTTGAACAAAATTTACATGGGTTGAACAAAAATTATGAATCTGACGCGTCCTTATAGCTCAATTGGATAGAGCAGTGGCGTCCTAAGCCATTGATCCAGGTTCAAGTCCTGGTAAGGACACCAGACAAATTGTTCAGTGTTAAACTTTAAAAATACCTCTTTCTTACAAATTTTCTCTTGGGCTCACCGCAGGCGAGTTAAGAGAAAATTTGAGAGGAGTAGGCGTGCGGAGGGTGTAGTCAGTGCTGTAAGGCACAGAAGAAACCCGCAGCGCGACTACGACGAGGGCCTGTAGCTCAGTTGGTAGAGCGCCACATTCGCATTGTGGAGGCCAGGAGTTCAAATCTCCTCAGGTCCACCAGACAAGTATTGTTTAAAAAATCCTGACAACATTTGTTGTTAATAGTATGTATTTGAGTTATTCACATGTCCTGTGGATTTCCTGTGAGAAAGGCTAATATTAGCCAAATTAAATCTATGTGAATAACTTATCACTTATTTGTTTATTTATTGTGCATATACGCTTATCATCACTTGTCAGGAAAAATCCTGACAATTTTTATACACACATACTCAATAAGATGCGAATAAATAAATAAGAGTTATTAGTGTTATATTTTTATAAATAAACACTAGTGTTAGCCTTAAATTTTACTTATTCACCTATTCCACAGTATTATAGTTATTAATATTAGACAGTATTCTAAAATGAACATATAATAAATCATGCTTTGTCTTTAAATAAACACTTAAAATATGCCAGCGCTAGAACTTACGGACCAAAATTTTAATCAAGAGGTTGAGCAAGTTAAGGGAGTGGTCCTTGTAGATTTTTGGGCGCCGTGGTGCGGGCCGTGCAAAATCCAGGGCCCCATAATTGATGAAATTGCGGATCAGGCCAAAGATGTAAAAATAACAAAACTCAATGTAGATGAAAACCAGGAGTCCGGGTCAAAATATGGAGTTATGAGTATTCCAACAATCATTATATTCAAAGACGGCAAACCAATAGAAATATTAGTTGGGTTACATAAAAAAGACGATATACAGGCAAAGATTGATATAGTAAAAAATAGCTAATATTAGCCAAAATGTAGTATGGCTAATATATCAAAACTCATTATTATTGGTTCGGGAAACGCGGGATATACTGCAGCGATTTATGCTTCACGCGCCCAGCTTAAGCCGATTTTGTTTACCGGGTTTGAGCCGGGCGGCCAGCTCTCACTCACCACTGATGTGGAAAACTTCCCCGGGTTCCCAGAAGGCATTCAGGGGCCGGAACTAGTTCAAAGGATGCGCAAACAAGCAGAGCGGTTTAGCACTAACATTATTGATAAGGCGGTTGATGGGGTTGATTTTAAGAGCCGCCCGTTTTCGGCGTGGGCTGGGGAAGACCAGTACCAATCAGACGCAGTGATTATTGCAACCGGAGCCTCGGCCAAGTGGCTCGGCCTTCCTTCGGAGCAGCGTTTGCGCGGCAAGGGCGTATCAAGCTGCGCCACGTGCGATGGGTTTTTCTTTAGGGGCAAGGACGTGGTGGTGGTCGGCGGCGGCGATGTATCTTTGCAGGATAGTATATTTCTCACTAAGTTTGTTGCGGGCATCACAGTGCTGGTGCGCAAAGACTCATTCCGCGCGAGCACGTACATGAAGGAAAAAGCAGAGAAAAATCCGAAGATAAAATTTTTAATGAATACCGAAGTTGTTGAGGTGCTTGGAGAAAATTCCGTGTCCGGCGTGAAAGTTAAAAATAACAAGACCAACGAGGAGTCGGAGATCCTATGCCAGGGCGTGTTTGTGGCAATCGGCCACGCGCCGAACACTGATATTTTTAAGGGCCAGCTTGAGCTTGATATAAAAGGCTATGTGGTGCTCAAAAACGGCATGATGACGAGCGTCCCGGGCGTGTTTGCGGCAGGAGACGTGCATGACCACGAATACCGCCAGGCAATAACCGCGGCAGGGGCGGGCTGCGCCGCTGAAATAGACGCAGAGCGCTGGTTGGAAAAACAAGAACCATAATAAGAAAACCGCCCTATGTCCGCATTTGAGAACGCAATGCAGCAGCTGGATGCTGCCGCACAAAAACTTAACCTTGGCCCGGGCGCGGTTGCAAAGCTCAAAGAGCCGAACCACATCCACGAGTTTGACATTCCCGTGATGCTGGACAGCGGTTCAGAGAAAAAATTCAAAGGCTATCGCGTGCAGTTCAATAACAGCCGCGGCCCGTACAAGGGCGGCATCCGTTTCCATCCGCAGGTTGATGTTGACGAGGTGAAGGCCCTGGCGTTCTGGATGGCAATCAAAACCGCGGTCGTAAACATTCCCATGGGAGGCGGCAAGGGAGGGGTTTCGGTCAACCCCAAAGAGCTATCAAGCGCCGAACTGGAGCGGCTTTCGCGCGCGTGGGTTGCGCACATGGCTCCGCACATTGGCCCGCACCAGGACGTGCCCGCCCCGGACGTAAACACCAATCCGCAGATTATGGATTGGATGGCAGATGAGTACGAAAAAATTACCGGCGAGAAAACACGCGCGACATTTACCGGAAAATCACTTGAGGCTGGCGGAAGCGAGGGCCGGGGCACCGCAACCGGCCAGGGTGCTTTTTACGTGCTGGGGGAGCTTATGGCTGCCCTGGGCATGGAGCTAGCCGGAAAGCGGGTTGTGGTTCAGGGGTTTGGGAATGCGGGCTACCACTTTAGCCAGCTCGCCTCTGCCGCGGGCTGCCGCATTGTCGGGGTTTCTGATTCCAAGGGCGGCATCTATAATCCGGATGGCTTGCACATTGAAGCAATCATGAAAACAAAAGAAGAGCGGGGTTCGGTGGTTGCGAGCGATGCCGGAACCAGCGTTTCAAACCGCGAGCTTTTGGAGCTTGCGTGCGACATCCTGGTGCCTGCTGCCCTTGAAAACCAGATCACCAAAGAGAACGCAGGCAGGATCCAGGCTAAGGTGGTTCTTGAAATCGCGAACGGCCCCACCACTCCGGAAGCGGACGCGATCCTGTGGGCAAAAAAAACCTACGTGGTCCCGGACGTGCTTGCAAACGCGGGCGGAGTCACGGTGAGCTACTTTGAGTGGGACCAAAACCTCAAGGGCGAACACTGGAGCGAGAAGGAAGTGTTCGCCAAACTTGAGTCAGTGATGAAAGATGCATTCAGGGCAGTGTGGGACGCGCACAAGGAACACAATGTTGATCTGCGCACAGCCGCGTTCATGGTTGCGGTCCGCCGGATCATTGAGGCGATGCAATAGCGCCGGTATGCGCGGGATGATTCGTTGTTCTCTGTTTTTTGGCGTTCATTTGTTGTATACTAAATGCGTATGCCAAACCAGGATGCGTCATTCTTGAATCCAGACAGCATAGTGAGCCAGCTCAAGCTTGCTCCCGGCTCCCAGGTCGGCGATTTGGGCTGCGGAACCGGCTACATGTCATTTGCCGCGTCCCGCGCCGTGGGTGCAAAGGGCAGGGTGTATGCGGTTGACGTGCAAAAGGCGGTTCTTGAACAAGTAAAGAAAGAGGTGCGGGTTGAGGGCATTTCCAATATCACCGCCATTTGGTCAGACCTGGAAGTGCCCGGGGCAACCCAGATTGCGGCCGCATCCCTTGACGCGGTGCTCCTGGTGAATATACTGTTTTTAGTGAAAGACAAGGCCGCGGTGTTTAAGGAAGCGAAACGCCTGCTTAAAAAAGAAGGCACTCTGCTCGTGGTTGACTGGCTGCCTGGCGCAACCGGCATTGGCCCTGCCCCGGATGCGCGCGTGGGCGCGGATCAGGCGCTGCAGCTTGCCCAAAGCGCGGGGTTTGAAAAACAGGCGGATATAGACGCAGGAAAATTTCACTACGGAATAGTATGTAAACAACAATGAGCATAGACATTCTACTTCATCTCCTTTCCCCGGCATATTTGTTCAACAAGAATCACGGGCCATTCACTTCAAACCTCGCGGACGTGTTTTTGTGGTTCAATATCGGGCTCTTGGCGCTTGCCGTCCTGGTTAAAATTTTATCTAAAAAAGGTGATATTTTCGCCAAAAAAGCAGCATCAAAGTTCAATTCCCTTGCCTGGACCATGGGGCTTATCGGCATTATTTTGTACGGATTCAGACAGATAAATGTGCTGTATCTGTCTGCCCCTGTTTTTATCCTGATCTGGGGGATTATAGCGGTAATTTGGCTAACCTTGGCGCTTAATTATAGGTTCAATACTGTTCCTATGCGGAGAAAACAGGTTAGCCGTGAATCAAACAAGCGGGACTATTTTGAGTAATGGGCTCCCCAACTCAAAACCTCGGATCGCGCGGGGAAGACATTGCTGCTTGGTATTTGGTCAAGGCAGGATTTCGGATACTCGCGAGGCGCTTCCAGAACAGGTTCGGCGAGATTGATCTTATTGCCGAGGAAGCTGGGCAGACCGTGTTCGTGGAAGTGAGGGTGCGTTTAAAAAGTATGCGCGGCTTGCCGGAGCAGACTATTAACTCCGAAAAACAAAAAAAACTCCAAAAGATTATTTCCGCTTACATTAGCCTAAAAGAAATTGAAGATTTCAGGGTTGATGTGGTGACAATCAGCCCCGGATCAACGCCAAAGACCTTGAATATCAGGCACCACAGGGCGCAGTGCGAGGCGCTGGATTTTTAAGGGGACTTTTCCATAGGCTATACACAGAATTACCCACACCCCTTGTTTTAGGATATTTTTTTGATGTTTTGTTTTTTGGTTTTTTGCGCTACAATATACTTAAGTTCATTCAATCGGCCATAGCTTGTACGCAGGAGGCAAGCAGCCTAGACCTCATTTCTCTTCATCAATCAGAAACAGGAAGAGGCATGAGCATTCGGCCACACTATGGCCACGCCACAACAGCACACACGGTTTTGGGGCTCTACCAACAGGAGCGCAAAACATACTCTAATTGCAGCAGGACTCGCCATAATCGCAAGCGCGGTTTTTGCGCTGTCCGGATCCCAGGGAGTAGAGGCAGCTTCTGCACCGATTCTGGCAAGCCCGGAGCAGGGGCAGAGCTTCACCGCCCCGGCGCCGGTTTTGGCGGGAACCGCGCAGGGAGCGAGCGAGGTATTGGTGTTCATAGATAGTGTACTCAATGGCGCCGCAACAGTCACCGACAGCCGGTTTTTGTATGTCCCGTTTTTGCCGCTTGGGTCAGGCGGGCATGCTATCCAGCTGCAGGCGCGCGATGCGGCAAGCGGAGAGCTTTCAGAGTTGAGCCTGGTAACACTCATTACAGTTATCCCGAATCCATCTCCCGCGCTTTTGGTCCCTTCAGAAGGAGCCAAGCTCGGAGCTGACCGCGCATGGGTCGGCGGGGTTGCGGCTAACGGCTCCTTGGTCCGGATTTTGGTTGACGGGGTTGAGCGCGCCCGCACCCAGGCCAAAGACCACGCATCCGGTACCGCAAGCTTCGGGACAGAGCTCAAGGGCTTAGGGCTCGGGGAGCACGCCATCACTGCCGTTGCCCGCGATTCCCGCGGAAAAGAGAGCTTCGCGTCACATGCGCTCACCATCAACATCCTTCCCCCCACCCCGGCGCCGGTCCTGTTCAGGCCCGTTGTAAACGCTGATTCAGGCATTGAGCGGCCGTTTATCACGGGGATCGCAAAGAACGGATTTGTGGTCTCAATCGTGGTTGACGGAAAAATTTTGCAGCAGATCCCGCTCGGCCAGGATCCATCCGGGGTTATCAGCTTTGCGTACCAGCCGCGGCTTGCTCTCGGTTTGGGCAGACACACCATTGAAACGTTCGCGTCTGACCGCGGCAAACTCTCCAATAATTCATTGCCGATTTACTGGCAGGTTGGCGATGCGGTGCCGAGCGCAGGCATAATTGATGATGAGGAGCCTGTGCCAGCCGAGGAGCCTGCGGCAACAGAGAACCAGGGCGAGGAGCCAAAGTCCCCGATTGCGGTTTCCGAACCCGAGAAACCAACCCCTTTGACGGTGACTGATCTGCTGGCTGAACCCGGAGAGCCCGAACAGCCGGTTGTTCCGGATGCACTGCCCGAGGCGCCATTGGTCCCGCAAACGCCCGCGGGCCGCATTATTGCTGATGACGAGGGCTCACTCGGCGCTGCGGATGGGCCTAAAGAGCTTGCGCAGGCGGACGAAGAGGCTGGGGCCGAAGACGATGAAGTTACGGAGATTGCGCCAGGGGCCGTGGTGCGGCAGACTGACGGCGCGGCAAGTGAATTTACACTCAACACATCCCTGGTTATCGGCATTGTGATCCTTGTATTCCTCTTGCTCTCTATTTTGGTGTGGTACATCCAGGAAAAGCGCTCCCAGCTCGGGGAGCGCGTGGTGAGCATTTTTAAGGAGGATGATGAGTCCGTAAACGTTAATGTGACCCGTTTGCCCGGGGACAAAGAGGAAAAGAAAGAAGGCGAAAAGAGAAAACCGGATAATACCCCGCCTCCCCCGGAGTTGCCGCGCTATGACATGCCCCCGCGGTTTGACGGGCCCGATGACCTGCCTCCCCCGCCTCCGCCGATGTTTTGATGAATACACGCCCCGCTCTTGGAGCGGGGCGTGTTGTTGCGCTTGCCATTTCCCAAAAACGTGCTACCATACCAGTAGGCTAGTTATACGAAAGGTAGACTAGCTATTTTTTCTACCTACAAAAGCCTATGTCAAAAGAAGTGCTACAAGCCATCAAAGCCATTTGCGACGAAAAGCACATCTCCGTGGAGAGCGTGCTTTCCACTATTGAGCAGGCGCTGGCCGCCGCTTTCCGCAAAGACTTCGGGAATCGCATGCAGAACCTGAAGGTTGATTTTAATCCGGAAACCATGGCCATCAAGGTCTATGACGTAAAAACCGTGGTAGAGGATCAGGAACTGGACGAAGAGGGGAACGTGATCGGCGCAGAAGGCGAGACCATTGAAAAGACGGAAGAGAAGCCCGAAGAGAAAAAAGAGGGCCAAGCTTCTGCGGCAATTGAGGGCGAAGAGGAAGAAGAGCGGTTCAACCCAAAGACGCAGATTATGATTTCGCAAGCCCGCGAGATTAAGCCGGGCGCTGAACTCGGCGAGGAGCTGGTGCAGGAGCTTGAGGTTCCGGGCGAGTTCGGCCGCATGGCCGCGCAGACCGCGAAGCAGGTCATTATCCAGCGCCTGCGCGAGGCAGAGCGCGAGGTCGTGTTCAACGAGTACAAGGACAAAGAGGGAACGCTCATCAACGGCACGATCCAGCGCATTGAGGCGGGCAACGTGTTGGTTGACATTGGCCAGGCAACGGCCATCATGCCGCCTTCCGAGCAGGTGCGGAGCGAACACTACTCTTCCGGATCGCAGCTGCGCTTTTTCATCAAATCAGTCGCAACCTCAAGCCGCGGGCCCGAGGTGATTGTTTCGCGCAGCGCGCGCGAGCTGGTGCGCCGATTGTTTGAAATGGAAGTTCCGGAAATCGCGGATGGTGCCGTGCTCATCAAGTCAATCGCCCGCGAGCCGGGGAGCCGCTCAAAGATAGCGGTTACTACCTCCGCAGATAATGTGGATCCGGTGGGTTCGTGCGTGGGCCAGCGCGGCACGCGCGTGCAGTTCATCATCAACGAGCTGGGCGGAGAAAAAATTGATATTATTGAGTGGGACGCGGACGACATCCAGTTCATTAAGAACGCGCTTTCCCCTGCAAAGGTGGCTGATGTTGCTCTGCACGAGGAAGCCCGGACCGCGGAAGCGTTCGTGGCCGCTGACCAGTTTTCTTTGGCCATCGGCAAGCAGGGACAGAACGTCCGGCTCGCGTCCAGCTTGACCGGATGGAGGATTGATATTAAGCCAGCCCAAGGCGTTGCCGCCCCCGAAGCTCCGGCAAAGGGGCCCCAAGAGCCCGGAGCGCCGGAAGAGGCTGGAAAAAAAGAAGAGGCCGCACGCTCAAACGGGGAAGCCGAACACGTGGAAGTGCCCAAGCCGGAAGTGCCCAAGCCAAAGGAGGAACCAACGTCAGATACATAATTAAGGGATACCTACTATGTCTACGTATCTTCTTTTTTCACTCGCGTCCTCGGTGCTCGCCATTTTTGCGGGTACCGTGCTTGCGGCATGGGTGCTCGGGCGCAAAGCAGGGGACCAAAAAATGCAGGAGATTGCCGTTGCGATCCAGAAAGGATCAAAGGCGTACCTCAACCGGCAGTACCGGACCATTGCGGTTGTGGCGTTTCTGGCATTTTTCGCGATTGGCTTTGGGCTGTCCTGGAACATGGCGTGGGGCTTTTTGGTCGGCTCGGTGTTCAGCGCGGTTGCGGGGTATGCGGGCATGAACGTGGCCGTGCGCGCGAACGTGCGGGTTGCGCACGCGGCAAGCCGCGGGCTTTCCAAGGCAATGGCAGTCGCGGTGCGCGGCGGGGCAGTAACCGGATTTTTGGTTGCGGGCTTGGCCTTGCTCGGCGTTGCCGGGTTCTACTCTTTGAATAAGGATGTGAACGCGCTCATCGGCCTCGGGTTCGGCGGGAGCCTTATTTCCATTTTCGCGCGCCTCGGAGGGGGCATCTACACCAAGGCGGCTGACGTGGGCGCGGATCTTGTAGGCAAGGTGGAAAAGAACATTCCCGAAGACGACCCCCGCAACCCGGCCGTGATCGCGGACAATGTCGGCGACAATGTCGGCGACACCGCGGGCATGGCCGCTGATTTGTTTGAAACCTATGCCGTAACCATGGTTGCGGCCATGCTCCTTGGCACGCTCCTGTTTCCTGATTTTGAGAATGCGGTCCTGTACCCGCTCGTTTTGGGCGGCATATCCCTTATCGCGTCAATTATCGGGCTCTTGTTCGTGCGCCTCGGAAGCCGCGAAAACATCATGGCAGCCCTGTACAAGGGGCTGGTTGCGACCGGCGTGCTTGCCTCGGCCGGATTTTACTATGCAACGCTCCGGCTCATGGAGGGAAACGGGCACTTTGTGCCGCTGAACGTGTTCTACGCGGCTTTGGTCGGGCTTGGGGTGACTGCCGGCTTGGTTGCCATTACTGACTACTACACCTCGGACAAGTACGGCCCGGTCAAAGGGATCGCGGACGCTTCAACCAAAGGGCACGGCCCCAACATCATTGCGGGCTTGGCGGTGTCCATGCGCGCAACCGCCCTGCCGGTGATTGTGATTGCCCTCGGCATCTGGGGCTCGTACGCGTTCGCGGAGCTCTACGGCATTGCGGTTGCGGCGGTTTCCATGCTCTCGCTTGCCGGCATGATTGTTGCGGTTGACGCGTTCGGGCCCATCACGGACAATGCGGGTGGCATTGCGGAGATGGCGGGCCTTCCCGCTGATGTCCGTGACGTTACAGACAAACTGGATTCGGTTGGCAACACCACCAAGGCAGTCACCAAAGGGTATGCCATCGGCTCTGCGGGCTTGGCCGCGCTTGTCCTGTTCGCCTCATACTCCCAGGAATTTGTCCTGCACGGCAGAGAGCTCCTGTTCAGGCTCTCTGACCCGCTCGTCATCATCGGCTTGTTCATCGGCGGCCTCTTGCCCTACTACTTTGGCGCCCTGGTGATGGAAGCGGTGTCAAAGACCGCGGGCAAAGTGGTGGAAGAGGTGCGCCGGCAGTTTAAGGAAATCAAAGGCATCATGGAAGGCCGCGCCAAGCCTGACTACGGCACGTGCGTTGACATTGTCACCAAGGACGCCTTGCGGCAGATGTTTGTGCCGGCGCTCATTCCCGTGCTTTCTCCTGTTATCGTTGCCTGGCTCTTGGGGCCGGTTGCCCTGGGCGGCATGCTTGTCGGCTCCATTGTTACGGGCTTGTTCGTGGCCATTTCCATGACCACGGGCGGCGGCGCGTGGGACAACGCCAAGAAGCTCATTGAGGCGGGCGCGCACGGCGGCAAAGGCTCGGAAGCGCATGCGGCCGCGGTCACCGGGGACACGGTTGGGGACCCGTACAAGGATACGGCAGGCCCAGCCATCAACCCCATGATCAAAGTGATCAATATTGTCGCGCTTTTGATTGTTGGATTTTTGGTATAGTATGGAAAAAACAATCTACCCGTACGTAGCGTGGACATTCCCGGCCACGAATGCTTTTTTCCTCAAGTCTGCGCACGGGCTGGATAACATTCCCGCTTGAGTGGGTCTTGGCTGCTCTGGTGTATCGCAAGATCCGCAAGCCCGTGTGGTATGTTGCGCGGGATGACTACTGGTGGGGCACATGGTGGACAAAACCTATTAAGAACGCGCTCGCAACGCTCTTGGTTGATTGGCGCAATCCGAGCGCCGTGCTCAAAGAGGCCGAACGGGTGCTTGAGCAGGGGGGCGTGGTCGGCATGTACCCGGAAGGGACGCGCAACACGGACGCGCGCGCTTTGGCATTGGGCAAGACCGGCGTGGCGCGTTTGGCGCTCGCTTCCTCCGCGCCCGTGATACCGGTCGGGTACGCCGGGCCCTCCATTGCAACGGTCTGGGACGTTATCCGGGAGTTTGCGTTCAAGCGGAATGCCGCCACTCTGTCGTTCGGGCGCGCGGTTGACCTCTCCGCGTGCTACGGCAAGCAGGTCACGCGCGAACTTTTGTACCGCGCCACGGACGATATCATGGCCGCCATTGGAGCATTGTGCGGAAAGCGGCCCCGCTTGCACGAATACAGCGGGTAGAGTATGCTAGCCATTCATGCAGATTAGCGAGAACAAACTATCAGCATCGGTTCTTGAATTGGTTTTTGACCTTGAGCGGGGCGACATTGAGCAGGATTTGCAGTGCGCGGCAAAACATATCGCCGAGCACATTGAGATTCCGGGTTTCCGCAAAGGCACAGCTCCCTATGATGTGCTTGCGCGCCACATCGGCGGGGAAGCAAAGATTTACGAAGAGGCATTGCAGTCCATTGTAGGCCGCACCCTGGGGGCGGCTGTTCGCGAGCGGAATATGGACGCATCAGGCGAGCCCGACATCAGCATCACCAAGATGGTGCCGCCTTTTGGTGTTGCCTACAAAGCAGCCATTGTCCTACTGCCGAGCGTTACCTTGGGGGATATTTCAAGCATTACGCTTGAGAAAAAAGAAGTAAAAGCAAGCGATGCCGAGGTTGAGAAAGTCATCAGTAATTTGCGCGAACTGCACGCCGCAGAAGCCGCAGCGGACCGGCCGGCACAGCACGGCGACCGCGTGGTTTTGGATTTGGAAGTGAAGCGCGCTAACGCGGCCATTGAGCATGGGGCGTCAAAAGATTTTCCGCTGGTCCTGGGCGAGGGAAGATTCATCCCGGGATTTGAAGAGCAGATCATGGGCTTGAAAGCCGGGGACAAGAAAGAATTTGAATTAATGTTTCCGGACGGGTACTACGAGAAGTCTTTGGCAGGCAAGCCTGCGCAGTTTGCGGTTTCCATCAAACAAGTATTTGAGCGCACTGTACCCGAAATGGATGATGCATTCGCACAAGAGCTTGGCCACAGCCAGACTGCGGATGATTTGCGCACGCAGATCCGCGAGAGCCTGCAGTACGAAAAAGAGCGTGAAGAGCGGGAGCGCTTTGAAATGGCGGCCATGGACGAGCTGGTCAGGCGGTCGGAGTTTGGCGAGATTCCGGATCAGCTCATTGCACGCGAGGCACGGAAGATGCTCGCCGAGCTTGAGCAGAATGTTGCCCGCCAGGGCATGAAGTTTGAGGATTATCTTGAGAGCATCAAAAAGCCAAAAGATGATTTGGCCCGCGAGTTCCGGCCCCAGGCAGAGCATCGGGTCAAAGTCAGCCTGGTGGGCCGCGAGCTCGGCAAGCGGGAACAAATCAAGATCAGCGATGATGATGTCGCGCGGGAGCTTGCCATCGCCAAAAAGGCGTATGCATCCCAGCCCGAACTGGCGGCAGAGCTTGAGAGTCCGCGCTACCGCGACTATGTGCGCAACATGCTGGTGAGCCGGAAAATTTTTAAGGCACTGGCGGAAAAGGTTTCTTAATTATTCCCCCTCCTGTATTGAGGAGGGGGTTAGGGGGTGGTTATGCCGCAACGCATCACGGTAAAAGTTACGCCACGCTCAAAAGAGAACAAAATTATCGGGCTTAAAGACGGCATCTTGCGCGTGCGCATTACCGCGCCCCCGGTTGAGGGCAAGGCCAACAGGGCCCTGGTTGAGTTTTTGGCGGACGCGTGGGGAGTTTCCAGGCAAAGCATCCGCATTGTCCGGGGCGAAACATCGCGTGAGAAAGTTTTGGAAGTTCCGGACAGCATACCTTTACAAAAAGGCATGATTTGATATACTTTTTTTGTCTTAAATATACAAAATTTCCGTTGGGCTGAGCGAAGCGAAGTTAACGGAAATTTTGAGAGGAAGAGGCGGACGAAAGCCGAAGCAGGCTCGCGCAGTGAGCATGCGGAGGCTGTAGTCCGACTCTGACGAGCGGGTATCGTATAATGGCTATTATGCCACCTTGCCAAGGTGGAGATACGGGTTCAATTCCCGGCTACAGTGATGGTGCGTGCCGGGATGGTGGAATGGTATACACGCGACACTTAAAATGTCGTGCGCTATGCGCATGTGGGTTCGAGTCCCGCTCCCGGCACCACATAAAAAAAGCAGCCTCGCACGGAGCATCGTGCGAGGCTGTTCGGCGTACCCGGATACGGGCACTACCATTCGGATGAGCTGAATTCCGTGTGGTGGCCAACACGGAAAAACATGATGATGCCGTTGTCGCCCTGTTTCCAGAAGAACCGGTACTCCCTGTTTGAGCGGCTTTCAAAACTTCCTCCCGGAATGCCGGTTATGTCCAGGCCTTGCCGCCGCTTGGTCTTGAACGAGGAGTATTGCTCCCCATGTGCGGCAAACCGATGTAGCGCTTCAACCACTTCCAGGCGTTCGCGCTCCTGGAGGCCTTGCAGGTCGCGCAGAAATCGGTCTTCATACTGCATAGCCCTGCCGTCATGTACGGCCTTGGGAAGCCGCGCGCGCAGTTCTTCGCGCTCCTGCGCGCCAGTATCGGTGAGTTCCAGCTTTTGCGCCAACTCATAGATTCGGCGTCCATCCTCGCCTTGTGTGGCTGTTTGCTCCAGAAGCTCCCAGAGCTTTTTGCCCTCTACCGTGCGCAGCCTTTCCTTCAGGGTGCGCACTTTTTGTTGGAGGAGCGCTATTTGTTCCTGCGCTTTTTGGAGCGCCCCTGATGCTTGCGCAAGTGTTGCTTCAAGAGCTCTTTTTTCCCTTTCCACTATCTTTATCCGGCGCATCTGTGCCTCATGGTCGTTTGTTTGTCGGTTGGTTGTTGGATTCAATGTGCGGTACCCATTGGTATACCAGAATGAATTGGTTGCGTCAACCAATTTGCGCTTTTTGCGTTTTTTAGGTAGGGTTTGATGAGGATTTGCAAAACAACATTCACGCAGTTCATTGTTAACCGAGGCCAAGATTTGGCCGGAAAACCGGAGGATTGTGGAATGAACCGAGTAGAGCGGGCGCTCATCAGCGTTTCGGACAAGACCGGCCTCGTGGAGTTTGTACGTCGGCTCGTTGCCCTAGACATCCGGATCATCTCAACCGGCGGCACGGCCCGAACACTGCGGGAAGCCGGGATTCCGGTTACCGACGTTTCCGAGGTGACTGGGTTTCCGGAAATCCTCGGCGGCCGGGTCAAGAGCATGCATCCAAAGATTCACGGCGGGATTCTGGCGAAGCGCGATGACGAAGGCCACATGCGCGACCTCGCGCAGCACTGCATCAAGCCCATTGAACTTGTGGTCGCGAACTTCTACCCGTTCGTGGAGACCCTTGGGCGGCCAGGTGCTACGCTTGAGGAGGCGGTGGAGCAGATTGACATCGGCGGACCGGCCATGCTCGCGGCCGCTGCCAAGAACCACGCGCACGTGGTTCTTGTTCCCGACCCAGGAGACTACGATACTGTCGCGTGCCTCCTGGAACAGAATAGCGGCACGGTTCCGCTGCGCTGGCGCATGAGTTTCGCTACCACCGGGCTCCGATACGCTTCCGAGTACTACGGCGTTGTCGCGAAATACCTGGAAAAGCAGAACGTCTAGCGGGCGCTCTGCCAGCGCCTTGGCCGTGCCGCGGACTACTACAGAGATGTAGGGTCTGCGGCACGGCTTTTCTTTTTGGTTGACAATCGTCAGAATTGGAATTAAGGTAGCCAGTAGCAACCAAACAGCAGTTCCCTCTAAACTTAGGGAGGTGTGCGCCATGAGCGTCATACCCAAGTCTCTGAAGGTTGGCGACGAGTTCACGGTAACGTTCCGGGTGGCAAGCGAGCTCGCCTACGGCGAGAACCGCGATCAGTCCCCGGCGTTCGTGTGCTCCGACGGCAGCGATGACCCGCTTGCCCTGCACCAGTTCGCCGTCGTCTCCGGCACGCCGGGCTACATCAACATGGCGGACTGCGACCGCGCGCTGCAGGTGCTGTGCCTCATGCACGAAGCCCTCAAGCGGCAGTTCCCGGGCAAGTTTCCGTTTATCGCCATTGCCTGCAAGCACGGCAATCCATGCGGCGCGGCCATTGACTGGCGCGATCCGGTGGTTGCCGTGTTCAAGGCCATGGACGGGGACCCGAGCGCTGTGATGGGCGCCGAGGTGATGGTCAACTTTCCGGTGACTGGCGAGGTCGCGGAGATCATCTACCTGATTCCGGATCACCTCCAGGATTCGGTCGGCAGGAAGTTCTGGGGGCCTGACGTGGTTTTCGCTCCTGCGTTTGACGATGAAGCCGTGGCACTCTTGGGCAAGCGCGAAAAGCGCAGGCTGCTGGTGAATCCGGCGCTAGGGCAGCCGTTCATGCCGCGGTACGAATGGGTCCTCCGTCCGGCGCGCGGCGGACCTTTGTGTCAGCGGGCTCCGGTGTATGTGTTCGGAGATGGAGGCATAGACTGGGCCTTTGACCGTTCCACGCTCTCGTCTGACGACCTCGCGACCATCATCCTGGCCTGGGCAGTGGCGTGGCGCTCCAACAGCAACTGCGTGGTGCTCGCGCGCGACCTCAAGCTCATTGGCCCAGGCGTGGGCCAGCAGGACCGCCGTTTCTGCTGCAAGCTCGGGATTGAGCGCGCCAAAGCCGCCGGTCACACAACCACTGGTTCCTTCTTTGCCTCGGACGCGTTCTTTCCGTTCGCAACACGGAATCGCGACAGTGATCCGCCGGATGGGCCGGAGCTCTTGTTTGAAGCCGGTTGCAGAGGAGGCGTGGTTCAAGCGGATGGCGTCAGGCTTGCCGAGGTCAAGGCGTTTTTCGCAGAACACAAGATGCGCGTTGCGTTCATCCCTTCGGACCACCGGGGATTCAGCAACCACTAGCAGCTTCTGAAGCTGCGCGGCCGTGCCGCGGACTACTACAGGATGTAGGGTCTGCGGCACGGCTTTTTCTTTTGCTTGCGTTTTTTGGGCAAATAGTCTAGAGTTTTAATAGTTCACAAAACCCAGCCTCAAGGAGGGGCTGGGTTCATTGTTCTCTATCAATTGAGGAGTTTAACGATGCCAGGTCGGCCGATGTACCAGGAGCGAGTCATGCTCGCGGCGCTCGCGACGAACGCGATGGAGATTCGGGACGTGCAGGCCGGAGAGCAGGCGTTTCTGTATTCCTCCGGCAATCATGGTCCCGGGTATGTGACCATCAAGGGTAAGGTTGGGCAGAAGTCCATCATCGTTCCGTTTGCGTACCAGCTTGCCATCAGGGTCGCGGAAGCTGTTCCCGATCTCGACTTCGTGGCGGGCAACGTGTCCGGCGGCGTGGTTCCGGGTTGGATTTTGAGTGAAGCGCTGGAGAATCTCATGGGTAGGCGCGTTCCGTTCGTGTACATTCGGGACACGCGCAAGAAGGGAGGCCAGCGCGAGCTCATCACTGGATTGGACAATCCGGATGTCGTGGAGGGTGGCACCGCGGTCGTCGTGGAGGAGCTCGTGAACTTCGCGCAGACCACATGCAATGGCGCCGAGGCGCTCCGTGCGAGCGGGTACAACGTCACCCACGCCTGCTGTATTCTCTTCTACGGCAATCCCAAGTCGGTTGAGGCGCTTCGCGAGACGGGGTTGGAGATGGTGTACCTGTTCACCTTGCGGGAGTTTCTGGACGTGGCAGGTCTTCACCACACCCACACTCCGCACCAGTTGGACATCTACCGCGAGTTCCTTAAGGATCCACTGGGATGGCAGGCGCGCCACGGCTTGGAGCCGGTCAAAGACGGGGGAACCCGATGAGCACCCAGCTCTTCGTGGCGCTGGATGGTATCAAGGAGAAGACCAGACAGACACTAGAAGAAGTAGAGCTGTTCATGGCTGTTGATGGGGACTTCGGGTTCAAGATCAACCTGGACTACGTACTTGCCGTGGGCTGTGAGGCTGCGGTGCTTGCCGTCGGGCAGTTCGGCCGACCGATTTTCGTGGACCTCAAGATGTGGAACGGCGGCAGGACTATGGCTTCCGTTGTTGCGGGCCTAGCTCAGCTCGGTGTTGCTTACACGAACGGCTACGCCCTGGCGGACAAGGAGCTGGCGCACGCCGTGAGGGCTGCCGAGGGAACCAACACCGAGGTGCTGGGACTGACCGTGCTGACGCACTACGACGATGCCTACTGCCGTAGGCACTTCCTCCGGTCGCTGCTAGATACCGTGGGGCACCTTGCGAAAGTTGCCCTTGATGCCGGGTGTCGCGGCGTCATACTTCCAGGCACTACCCTTGGCGCGGTCGCGGACATTGCGATTGACCCGTGGGTTCCAGGTGTTCGGCCGCCATGGTATTCGGATGACCGGCACTCGGAGGAGATTACGCCCCGGGCAGCCAAGGAGGCGGGTGTAAAGGCTGTGGTGTGCGGAAGCCCCATCATGAAGTCCGACGACAAAGTCGGAGCACTGCGTGCGGTACTAACCGACCTTGCCGCCTGAACAGCGTTCAGGGCGGTATGGTACAAGGGGGCGTTCGTCTTTCGGGACGGCCGCCCCCTTTTTATTGACAAAAATAGTGTGGTATGATAAACAAGTAGGTTCAACATCAACCACCCCCCTACCCCCTCTTAGTCTCCCCCTTACATATCACCCCAGAAATGCCTTCGGCAGTTTCTGGGGACCCCGACTAAGGGGGGAGAAAGTAAATGGTATGGCAGACGAAGAGAAGCAAGAATCCATCTGGAAGTTCTATTTCCAGTCCCGGTGGCAGACCGCGCTCGCGGCGCACTATTTGATTGCGGTTGCCTATCTGGTGATTTTTTACGCGAACAATTTGTTCGTGGCGTTCAAGTTCGCGTTTTTCACGTTCTCAACCAGCGCCCGCCAGCTCGGCCTGGAGTTTGCGTTGTGGGGCGTGGTGTTTATGATTACCGTGCTCGTGCCGTTCTTTACGTCCTGGTATGCCATTTTCCTTTTGCCGAAAATTTGGCAGTCGCCTTACACGAAGCCGCAGAAGAGCGTACTGACCATTCTCATGATTGCGGTGTTTGCATCGGTCATCATCATCGCGGACACCATTGCGCGGTATACGCTTGAGACCGGGGTGCTGCGCGAGTTCGCGCAAATCCACGGCATCCGGCTTTAACGCTTTTTCTCCAGTTCCGCGAGCCGCTTCTGAATTTCGGACCGCATGCGCGCAATTAGGATGATGAGAATTAAAATAAGTGTACCCGAAGTTGCGAGCAGGTACATGAGTAGCTTCTGCGGCTCGTTGTTTTCGGGAATGCGGAACCGGCTTAACTCATCGGCTGGCCCGGTCTCTGCTCCCAGAACCTGGGGATTCTTCGTTTCTGCCACTTCTGTTTTGTCCAGCAGTTTGATGTCATCCTGGTACCGCGGCAGCACCCGATATCCGCCTGCGGTTTCACTCACCAATCCTATCACCTCAAGCCAGTCGCCTGCTTTTGCGGCGGGCTTTTGGATTGCCGCAGTTGTTTGGAACGTGATTTTTGCTTCCCCGCTCCCGTCATCAATGAACCAGCTAGCGCCCTTTTTTTCCGCCAGTTCTCCGGTAAGCAGGACGAGCGCGCCTTCCATGAGTTCTCCGATATCTCCTGTTGCGGTTTCTTGCGGCAAGGGCGGTTCAGATTCGTAGAGCGCCGCAATATCCTCTTTTGCCGTTACCTTGAGGCGCATCTCGCCGCCGGTTTCAGTGAGTTCGCCGATGACGCCGATCACATCCCCGAGCGCAAGCTTTGGCCAGTCTTTTTTGGAAAAGTACACCTGGATGCCAGGGCTTCCGGTGATGTAGAAATAGGTTTTTGCAAGCACTCCCGGCTCCACAGCCACAGTTCCCTGCACCCGCACTTCAGTACCAAGCTCCAGTTCGCGAATGTTGGGAAGATCAATATCCACCAATTCCCCCTCCTCATAACCGAGGAGGGGGTTAGGGGGTGGTAGTGTGAAATCGAACACGTCCGCGCCGACAGGAGCGTCGCGGCCGCTTTCTGTGTTGGGTTCGCCCGGTGTCTTGTTCGCAGACCAGTACCAAAAATCATCATCAGATTTTGTGTATGATTCGTCTTCCTGCACGTCTTCATACAGCACGCTATCAATCAGCGCGTTGCTTGGGTCAAACAATCGCACCTCGTCGCTCGTGTTGTTGAGCGTGAGCTTGGTTTCCTCTTTGCCGAGCGCAAGATATGATTGTGCGTTGATGATTCGTTCACTAAGAGTGTGCGGCTTGGAACCGCCTTCTTCATCATCAATCACCCAGTTGTCCAGGACGACATCAAACTCGTTCGGGTTGTAGAGCTCAATCCATTCCGCGTCATCTGCGCCCGCTGGATCCGGAAAAATTTCAGTGATAAAGATCTGGCCGGTTGTGGCCGCGTTCAGGGATTGAGCGGCCGAGACGCTGCCTGGTGATTGCGTGCTGCGCAATGACACCACGTCAACGGCGTCTAACACGTCAATGGTGGCGGTTGCGGCCGCGTCATGTTGCCCGTCGCTGACTATCAAATAGATGAGGTGCTCTCCGAGTTCATCAAATGCATAACTGAATGTCGGTCCGGATGCCTGAAAGCTTTTACCAATGGCCCAGAAGTACGAGAGCTTGTCATCATCCGGGTCTGTTGAATCAAGGCCGGATACGTATGCCTGCTCGCGCGGGGCAACGGGATTGTATTTGAACGTAATTGCCGGAATGGGCGGCTCATTGGGCGTGGTGATGCTGTTCTGTTGGGACGGGGTTTTGGCGCCGGACCACAGGAACGCGTCTTTCGCGATGTCATACGAGAGCGAGTATCCTTCAGTGGTGCTTGTATAGGAGTGCGTGTCAATCAGGTTCCCGTTTGCATCATACAGGTAGATGGTTTCGCTTCCATTATTGAGCGCAATCCCGGTCAAACTGCGGTAGAGCGAGTAGTACTCCCCAGGAACCAGTGTTATGCCTGCCAGGGTTTTTATTTTCGCAGCATCCGCAATTTTCCACCCCTCAAGAGATATTGATTTGTCCTGGTTGTTCCAGAGCTCAATGAACTCATTGTTTTCGTCTCCTTCCGGGTTTGGGAAAATTTCAGTGATTTTAACTTTGTCCGGGTCGCCTTGCGGGGTTGCGGCTTTGGATGTTGATGATTCAGGCGTTCCGCCCGATGACCCGGATGATCCGCTGCCTGTTGATTCCTGCGGTTCTTGTTGCTCGTTTTGCGCTGGCGGAATCGCCCCGCTTCCCGGCGTTTCAGAAGCCGCAACCCACGCGCCATCCAAAAACTGCAATGAGTTTCCGTCCCCGTCCGCGCCTTGCGTGTTTTCGTATGTCACGCCGCTAAAAAAGCTTTCCCCTTTGTCGCTGGAAAGCTGTATGGTGTCAGACGTGTTGTTGAGCGACATCACCGTATCAATCACCGTGCCAGTGTACCCTTGGTGCGCATCCAGGAACGTTTGCCCGTCGCTTGCGAGGATCGCGTACCCTCCCGCAGGAACGGTCAAACTTTCCTGGATGAGCGTCAGCGTGTGGTTGGAGCCGTCATTGAACCGCCATGAATCGTTGCCGCTCCCCTCAATCAGTGTAACCTCTTCTGTGCCGCTGTTGAAAATTTCAACCCACTCGGTTTTAGTGTCCGTGCCAGACGGATTGTACATGATTTCCGTGAATACAATGTCGCTTGCCGCGGCAGCAGCACTGCCTGCCCAAACAAAAAAGCCACCCGCAAGAATCAGGACAAGCGCGCTTCTCGGCGCCAGTGTCTTTGTCCGATGATTTTCCATACCATACGTATTGTACCACACAAAGCATCCGGCCAATATAGACGTGTAGTCTTGATTTGTTATACTTATCGTATCAGAAGGGGTATTGAGCATATAACGTAAATTATATGGAAACAGAAAGATACCGGCCGAGCGAGGCCGAAATACATGCCATTAACCAAGAAGCGCTTTCCGCGTCTGGTCCGGAATATGTTTCCGCGCCAGACATCCTGAACGCGCGTGAAGCCATACTCAGGAGCTTTAATGTTCCGGAGCCGCCGGCCGACACGGTGCGCAGGCCAAAATCAGCAAAAGAGGGTAGATTACCGAGCCAGATGGAAGTTGCCATGCAAAAGACAGATCCCTCTTCTACTTCGGTTGAAGCGTTGGATGCAATGGTGGCCCAAGAAGAGAACGCGGAGCAGGTTCGTGCGCAGGAAGCCGAACGCAAGGCGCAGTTCGTAACGGAGACCGCGCAGATTTTTTTTGATAAGCGTTGGAGCCAGGAGATTTCCGGTGAAACTGTTGATGCCATGCTTAGGCGGAACGGGATTGAGCCATGGACCGACCAAGCTGCCGCGTTTATGGCAGAATGGGATCGCAAGCAGGCCGAAGCCGCGTATGATGAAGCGGTGCGCCGGTTTGACGGGAACATTAAGGCTTCACGCGCGGAAATTGAGCGGCTTGAAAAAACGCAGAAAAGCGCGGCCACGAGTTCGGCCCGCACACGCGCCGAAAAGGCGCTAGAGATTCAGGAAAGCCTGCTCCATGCTCTAGAGTCAGATAGATATGCTTTTGTCCGCGGTGAAGGCGAGGCGGCGGCCGAACCAGCCGGAGCGCAGGGGTCTCCCCAGGAATCCCAAAACAAAGGCGTTAATCCGTTTGATGAAAAAAATTGGCCCCCGGCTGCAGAACGATATAGGCCGGACGAAGTTGTTCCAGGCGCACTGCCAAGTTTTATCGCCTCTCCGGACCAGGAGCGACAAACCGAAACAATTGATTTTGCATCAGCCCCGGCCGGGGCTGATGCAAAAAGCGCAGAACTAAAGAAAACGCAAAAGTTCGCGCGTGGCCAGCTCATTGAACTTCCTGACGGCAGGAGGATTCGGGTCGCCAAGAAAAGGCTTTGGAGAGACAAATACTATGTTGAGGAGTTAAATCCGGATGGCACCCCCAAGTTCCGCGTTGATATGGAAGGAGATTATTTGCGGCAAGGAACGGAAGTGGACGAGGATAGCGAGGAAAGCGGAGGCTCGGCGGAGGAGGCTCCAGCCGAAGAAGAGCGCATGGCCGCGTAAGCGCATCTCATGCGTTTAAATAAAAAAAAGGCTCCATCATGATGGAGCCTTTTTTGGTGCCGGAGGAGAGACTCGAACTCTCACGCCTTGCGGCAATAGGTCCTAAACCTATCGTGTATACCAATTTCACCACTCCGGCGCGTAAATACAATCAAAATATACAACAATTAGCCAAAAATGTCCATATTTGACATCTATCTTATCTTGAACTATAATTATGCATAGATATTGATCTACATACGCAGTTATCAACGCGTAATCCACAGTTTTATCAACACATATATGAGAAAAGGGCTAACATTAAACGAAAAGCTTAGCGGATAAGAGTGCTTATTGTTGTAAAAATAGTAAGAATCCGCTAAGATTAGCGGATTTTTTAGTCCCAGCCATAAAAAAATTGATTTCTAGAGAATAGTCGCGCAAGATTGCTCTGTGGAAGTCAGTTGATAGCAGTTTAAAAATTCATGTAGCCTCCATATCATAAACCAGTATGGAAGGCTACGGGAAACGAGCATCACCTGCCAATATGCTATTTGCGGCATAGCGGCAGGATTACCTGTTTGAGGCGATTCAATAGCGCCGCACGCAGGACAAAGCAATCTGCTTAACCATTTAAGCGGTTGCGCACACTCAAGTGTAAACGGTGGATGCCTCGACACAAGAAGCCGAAGAAGGACGTTGCAGGATGCGAAAAGTCTCGGTGAGGTTCCAAGCAACCTTTGACCCGGGAATGTCCGAATGGGGAAACCCATCTAGATGGAAGATCTAGATATCTCTGCCTGAATACATAGGGCAGTTGAAGGTAACCTGGCGAATTGAAACATCTTAGTAGCCAGAGGAACAGAAAGAAACACACGCACGATTTTTTACCAGCAAGCATCATGAGTTGCTGGTAAAGGATCGTGTTCTATTCCGTAAGTAGCGGCGAGCGAAAGCGGAGAAGCTAAAACCTTTCAGGCTGAAATTGCGTGAAGCTTGCTTTTAGTAAGCGGATCGCGATGGAAGGCTTTGCGGCCACATGCCTGATTGGAGTTGTGAGGATAGTATATTCTAAACGCGCAAACGTTTAGAGAGAGCATTGTTTAACTTCCCTAGCAGAACCTGTTGGAAAACAGGGCCAGAGCGGGTGATAGCCCCGTACGCGAAAGGGGTTAGCACTCTTTATACTAACCCTCGAGTACCTCGGGGCCCGAGAAACCCCGTGGGAATCCGGCGGGAAAGGTGAAAAGCACCCCGGAAGGGGGATGAAATAGTATCTGAAACCGTTTACTTACACAGAGCCGGAGCCTGCCGCAAGGCGGGTGACGGTGTTCCTATTGAAGAATGAGCCAACGAGTTTGTACGTACTGTAGCTTAAGCTCCTCTGGAGCGCAGGCACAGGGAAACCAAGTCTTAACGGGCGAAAGCGGGTTCCCATAAAATGCGCAAGCATTTTATGGGTGCTCCATTATTATAGTACGTACAAGACCCGAAGCCGGGTGAGCTAACCATTGCCAGGGTGAAGTTGCCGTAACAAGCAGCGGAGGCCCGAACCCACTAGTCGTATAACGCTAGGGGATGAGCTGTGGTTAGGGGTGAAATGCTAATCGAACTCGGCAATAGCTGGTTCTCCTCGAAATAGTTTTAGGACTAGCACGTTGTATACCCGCAGGGGTAGAGCACTGAATGGGATGAGGTGGCGCAAGCCTACTTATCCTAACCAAACTCCGAATACTGCGGCTTTGAGCAACGTAGTCAGACCGTGGGGGCGAAGCTCCATTGGTCAAAAGGGATACAGCCCAGACCGTCATCTAACTAGGAGGTTGGCTTAGAAGCAGCCATCCTTTAAAGAAAGCGTAACAGCTCACTAGTCCAGTCCTTTTGTGCCGAAAATTTAACGGGGCTAAACTATGCACCGAAGATACGGGCTTGCCGATTTATCGGCGAGCGGTAGAGGAGCGTTTCAGTTGCGCTGAAGCGTACACCGCGAGGTGGCGTGGAGCGACTGGAAGTGAGAATGTTGGCATGAGTAGCAAAAAGACAGGTGAAAACCCTGTCCGCCGAAAACTCAAGGGTTCCTGGGCAACGATATTCGACCCAGGGTGAGGCGATCCTAAGCCGAGGCCGAAGGGCGTAGGCGATGGATGAGACGGTTAATATTCCGTCCCTGGTGCGCGCGTTCCGTATGTTGACGCAGTTTTAACTGCTTGAACGTTTTTTTGGATTGAAACGTTTGCGCCACGGCCTTTCGGGGCCAGGGCGCGAAGAGGAAAAGCCTTCGGGCGGCTCCAATTCAGGCGTGCGAGCTGCCAAGAAAACGCATACGGGCATAGCGCGTACCATTCGTACCGCAAACCAACACAGGTGAGTAGGTCGAGAAGACCAAGGCGTACAAGACAACCCTCGTTTAGGAACTCGGCAAAACAGCGGCCGTAACTTAGGGATAAGGCCTGCCCGCAGCAATGCGGGCCGCAGCTAAAGATTTCAAGCGACTGTTTACCAAAAACACAGGTCCCTGCGAAAGCGCAAGCTGATGTATAGGGACTGATGCCTGGCCAGTGTCCGAACG